>JAFWZP010000077.1 GCA_017522255.1 Bacteroidales bacterium
GGCAGTTTGTAGGACGTGTCGTTGCCGTGTTGGCTTTTGGCTGTTTGCCGTTGGCTTTTGACGGTTGGCCGGTCTGTTGTTGCAGTGGGGGTAAGGGCTATTGTTACATCTGTTTACATATAAGTGCAAAAAAAGTTTCATGATAACCTCGCATTATTCCAAAAATATTTGTACCTTTGCAACTTTAAATTAACGCAAAGTAATACATAAAAAATTACAAATTAACACTATAATAGTAATGACACGAAAAATATTTGCAATAGTTATATTAGTAACATGCAGCATATTGGCAGTGCAGGCACAGGAGATGAGTGTGGAAGCCTTCAACCGTATCGACCGCGATATGGGGGCTCGTGTGGCCAAGGTGCGCGACATAAACAGCGACCTTTGTGCCTTGATAAAGATAGAAACAATAGAAACAGGCTTTGAGTTTAGCGGTTGCATTATAGAAAAAACAGAGCAAAAAACCGGCGAGATATGGGTGTTTGTGTCGCCGGGCGTTAGGTTCCTTACCATTAAGCACAAAGAATTTGGGGTGCTACGCAACTACAACTTTCCGCAAAGCATAGAAAGCGGAGTGGTGTATCAGATGAAACTACGCACTGTGGCAAAGCCGAATATAGACAGCACCATGATACAGAACATGCAGGCCCAGATGGAAGCTCTGAATAAAAAACTTACCGAGTTGGAAAACAAACAAAAACAAGATAGTGCAACATCTGTTGCAAACAACAAGAAAGCCCGAAAGCCCAGGCCCAAACCAATATTGGACGGAGCAAAATTTATAATGGCAAATGCGGCATACTCCGTTGCTCCCCAAACATCTGTTGGCATCACATACGGCCAATATGGCGTGGGCAAACGCTTTGGTTGGCACATAACGGCAGCTTCGGGATTTGATTTTAAGGCACTGAACCCAAAATACAGCGATGCCGAACCATCATCGCAATACTTTTATGATGGCGAACGAAGTTTTTCGCGTTTGGCATTGAATGCCGGAATGCTATATCGTGTGTCAAATAAATTGGCACTGAAGCTGGGCATCGGCTATGGCATACGCAATGTGGCTTTTTCGACCCTCGACGGCGACTATGCCAAAATAGCAAATGCCTCATATAGCGGATTGGAAGCCGCCGTGGGAATACACTTATCGTTCGGAAAAATGGCTTTCGACATAGATATGGGAGGGATAGGCACCGATTTTAAATACTCCGAAATACGTTTGGGAGTAGGCTACAACTTTGGTATTAAAAAACAACAAACCACAAAGGAGGATAATATATGAAAAAGATAATCTTTATACTGACGATATTCCTATTGGCAATGCATGGTTGCGAAAAGTATCCCGAAGCACCTATCAACGATATAATCATTACCGACCAAGTGGAAGCTGCCGCAAGACCTGCCATCATATCCGGCACAGTGGAATGCCCCGTAAGCATCACCAAAATAGAACTTTGGATAGATACTATCGAAAATAGTGCCTATCCAACCATTTATGATGTGGGATTGAAAAATAAAAACTTCGCATTGTCGGTAGCAGGGCTGCTCCCTATTACAACCTACTACTATAAATACGTTGCATACAATTCGATAGACACTGTAGAACTTGAAGAAAAGAACTTTACCACCATAGATGGCACATTGCCTTCGATAACCACAGCCGAGGTTTCGGATATAAAAGGACATAGTGCCGTATGTGGCGGAAATATTTCAAACGATGGCTCTTACGATATAACGGCACGTGGGGTATGCTGGAGCACACAGCCAAATCCTACCACCGAAAACGACAAAACCGAACAAGGCAAAGGTAGAGGAAGTTTTACTTCCAATATTACAAACCTGACGCTAAACACCAAATATTATGTGCGAGCCTATGCCACCAATGCAAAAGGAACCGAATATGGCGAAGAAAAACTGTTTACTACTACCGATATGCCGGCGGTATCTACTAACACCACGACTACTATTAAAGCAACATCCATAGTATGTGGTGGCAAAATAACATCTACAGGTAGGGAAACCATAACGGAATATGGTATATGCTGGAGTACAACTTCTCCTGTTACTATAAATAACAACAAAATAAATTGTGAAACAAATTTTACGGTAACCATAAGCGGATTAAACGAAAACACTATATATTTCGTGCGAGCCTTTGCCACCAATAGCAATGGCACTGCCTACGGCGAAGAAATAAAAGTAAGAACATTGACAAGCTTTCTTCCGGGTGTAACAACCTCGAATGTAACTTCAATAACCACAAATAGTGCAGTATGCGGTGGCAATGTAACTGCAGATGGTAATTTAGATGTTACGGCACGCGGCGTATGCTGGAGCACCTCGCCTAACCCAACAATAAGCAACAATAAAACCACCAATGGCAGTGGTACAGGAAGTTTTACTTCTAATATAACCGGACTTGCCGATGGCACTACCTATTATGTGCGAGCCTACGCCACCAATAGCAAAGGAACAGCATACGGCGAAGAGAAAAGTTTCACTACCATTGCAAAAACTATACCTCAAATAACTACTGCAAATGTAACTTCGATAACCACCAATACAGCAGTATGTGGAGGCAATGTAACTTCGGATGGTAATAGCACTATTACGGCACGAGGCGTATGCTGGAGCACTTCGCCTAACCCTACAATAAACGACTATAAAACTATCCAAACCGGTGCTATAGGTTCGTTCACTTCTAACATAACCAGACTTGCCGATGGCACTACCTACTATGTGCGAGCCTACGCCACTAATAGCAAAGGAACTGCCTACGGTGAAGAAAGGAGTTTTACAACTATAGAAGGTACATTGCCGAATGTCTCTACAAATGCTGTTTCATCAATAACCTCAAATAGTGCAGTATGTGGCGGAAATGTAACAGAAGCAGGCAATACACCTGTTACTTCGCGCGGTGTATGCTGGAGCACCTCGCCCAATCCTACTATAAATGACAATAAAACAAACAACGGTACAGGTACAGGTACAGGTAGTTTTACCTCTAACATAACCGGGCTTACCGATAATACTACTTACTATGTGCGAGCCTACGCCACCAATAGCAAAGGCACTGCATACGGCGAGGAGAAAAGTTTTACAACATTATTGTCAATTAATGGGCATGATTATGTTGACTTAGGTTTGCCAAGTGGCTTGAAGTGGGCAACCTGCAATATTGGTGCCACAACCCCCGAAGATTATGGCAATTATTATGCCTGGGGCGAAACCACTACCAAAGCATCGTATGACCAATCTAATAGCGTTACCTACGGACAACAAATAAGTGATTTCAGTGGCAATGTTACCTACGATGCAGCCCGAGCAAATTGGGGCAGCACATGGCGTATGCCTACCAAAGCAGAGATGGAAGAATTGCGAAACAATTGCACATGGACATGGACAACTCAAAACGGTGTAAACGGAATGAGAGTAACGGGACCTAATGGCAACAGTATCTTTCTTCCTGCTGCGGTCTACTGCTTAGGGTCGTTGCGTTACGGCGGTGTTTACGGCTACTATTGGAGTTCCACGCCCTACGAGAGCGGTACCAACGATGCCTACCGCCTCTACTTCGGCAGTGGCCACCACGATGTTCATTACTACTATCGCTACTACGGGCATACGGTTCGCCCGGTTTCAGATTAAAGGCGTAAGCGTGTTATATTTATTTAAAAATCATATATCTTATCAACGTTATCCCATATATGTTACCGGCGTGGCATATATGGGATAAGTTGTTTTTGGGTATATTTTTTTTGGAGGAGACGCGCCGCGGCGCGTCTGTACGATCGGGGGAATGTTGTTTGTGGGTAAAATATTCGGGGGTGTTGTTTTTTTTGGTGGCATAATATTATGCGACCGTAGAGACGCGCCGTGGCACGTCTCTCTTGTATCGTTGTATTTGTGGCTTTGGAGACGCGCCGTATTATTTGTAGATAAATTTAGATGAAATTATTATCGCCATACAATATGCGAGATATAGGTACGTTATGTAAGAAAAATATACAATAATTATGACTGAAGAAAGCAAACCAATAGCTAAAAAGGTAGAAACTAGTGAATTTGAAGAAGATGAGCTGGATGAAGCTATGCGTTTGATGCAATCAAACCGTGGTAAAGATAGAGAACCAATGGTAGGCATATTTTGGTATAGCCCACAAATTGGCGATTTATTTGGAATACGATCGCATCGTGTGTCAGATTATCAAAAGGCAAATTCTCGTTCAGAATTTGTAAAGATTACTTGCTCAGAAATGCATGAAGATGTATGGAAGAAAGAATATCACCGGCAAAAGTATAAAAACAATGGCATAGGTCCGTATAGAGGAGCATACGAGATGACTCCCAGAGGCAGAATATTTTACAATCCGGAAACAGAGGTGTTTACTATAGCAGTAGGTTCGTGGATAGAACAATATCCTCAAGCAGTTGAACTTGTAGTAGAAGAATTTAATTTGCAAGAAACTACATACGTTGTAAAAACAGCCCATCATTGGGATATAGGACAAAAATGGAATTAAATTTCTCCTTCATTAAGCACGTCTCTTGTGGCACGTCTGTACGATCGGGGAAATGTTGTTTGTGGGCAAAAATATTCGAGGTGTTGGTTTGGGGAACGCATGGAAAAAAGTCTTTCGCATTTTGATAATTGGATAAAAAATCGTATCTTTGTATGTCGTAAAACGGATATTGGAGTGTGTATATCTGTGATATATAATGAAATAAACAAATAAAACACAAAATAATGAAACTTAAATATGTATTATTGGCATCGTTGATGTTTGTTAATGCAGATTTTGCACAATCGCAAACAGAGGGTATTTCGGACGAAGTGCTTAAAAAATTGCAAAAGTCGTATGGAAATACACCGTCTGATAAGGCAATACGCAATGCTATACAAGCCAACGATATAAACAAATTGGCAATAAATGCCGACAATAGAACAGCCTTCGACACTTATTTTTCGCATCGAGTAAAATCAAAGGCTGTTACCAACCAAAAGTCGTCGGGTCGTTGTTGGATGTTTACAGGTATGAATGTGTTGCGAGCCAAAGCGATAAGCAAACACAACCTTCCTGCCGATTTCCAATTTTCGCAAGTGTATACTTTCTTTTGGGATCAGTTGGAAAAATCCAACCTCTTTTTGCAAGCCATAATCGATACTCGCAAGCAAGAGATGACCGACAAGACAGTGGAATGGCTTTTTAAAAATCCTATAGGCGATGGCGGTCAGTTTACCGGAGTGGCAAACCTTATATCCAAATATGGATTGGTGCCTGCCGATGTAATGCCCGAAACATATAGCAGCGAACACACCTCTCGAATGTCGAACCTCTTGAGTTTGAAACTTAGAGAGTATGGCTTGGAGCTTAGAGAGATGGCTGCCGCCAAGGGTATGACCGAGCAAAAGTTGCAAGCACGCAAAGCCGAGATGTTGGAAACGGTATATCGCATATTGGCATTGAATTTGGGAGTGCCACCTACCGAATTTATGTGGACATGCACCGATGCCAACGGAAAGCCGCTATCCACCAAAACATATACTCCCAAGTCGTTTTACGAAGAGTATGTAAACGAAGACTTTTCGAAATACTATATGATAATGAACGACCCCACAAGAGAGTACTACAAAGTTTACGAAATAGAATACGACCGTCATGTGTATGATGGCGAAAACTGGAAGTACTTAAACCTTCCGATGGAAGAGATAGCCGAAATGGCCATAGCCTCTATCAAGGACAGTGTTATGATGTACTTCTCGTGCGATGTGGGTAAGTTTTTGGATCGCGAAAAAGGTTTTATGGACGTAAACAACTATGATTACGAATCTATTATGGGCACAACCTTTGGTATGAATAAAAAACAACGAGTGTCGACCTTTGCCAGTGGTTCGTCGCATGCCATGACATTGTGTGCCGTTGATTTGGACGAAAACGGTAAACCCAAAAAATGGATGGTTGAAAACAGTTGGGGTTCTAACAACGGATACAACGGATTCCTTATAATGACCAACGAATGGTTCAACGAATATATGTTCCGCTTGGTGGTGGAAGAGAAATACATACCGGCCAAAACCAAGAAGTTGCTCGAACAAAAAGCTATAATGCTACCACCTTGGGATCCTATGTTTATGCCTGAAGAATAAATAATAAAATAAATATCAATTAATAAATTACGAAATGAAGAAAATAATTATCGCAATTGCTCGCTGTGCCTTGGTGTTCAATGGAGCAGAAGCAAAGAAAAAGAAAGAAGTAAAAAAAGAAGAAGGGTTTGTGTTTACAACCGTAAAAGAAAACCCAATCACATCAATCAAAAACCAACATCGCAGCAGTACCTGTTGGAGTTTTAGTGGGTTGGCATTTTTTGAAAGCGAACTTATCCGTATGGGCAAAGGCACTTACGATTTGGCCGAAATGTTTTTGGTGTCAAAAACAATGCAAGACCGAGCCAAATATTGTGTACGTTTGCATGGCGATGCCGGATTTACTCCCGGAGGTAGCTTTTACGATGCAGTGTTCTGTTTCCGCAACTATGGTATAGTTCCACAAGATGCAATGCCTACTCCCGGAACATTGTATAGTAACGATACATTGCCCAACCATGGCGAGTTGGATGCCGTAGCCGGTGCCTATGTAAACGCTATAGCTAAAGGACGTTTCAAAAAGCTTTCTCCTGCTTGGATAAAAGGTTTGACAGCTATTTATGATACATACTTAGGTGCATGCCCCGAAAAATTCACTTACAACGGAAAGGAATATACTCCAAAATCGTTTGCTAAGGAATTGGGTTTGGATAGCTTATCGATGGATAACTACGTGTCGTTGACTTCGTATACACACCAACCATTTTACAGCAAATTTTCTATCGAAATACAAGACAACTGGCGTCAAGGTTTGTCATACAACCTAAAGATAGATGAACTTATGGAAGTAATAGACAATGCTGTAAAAAACGGATATACTATAGCATGGGGTGCCGATGTTAGCGAAGATGGTTTTACTCGCAACGGTGTTGCCATAGTTCCTGATATGGAAAAAGCAGCCGAACTTGGTAGCGATATGGCTCATTGGTTGGGTTTGAGCAGCACAGCTCGCAAAGACGAACTTAATGCTAATATCCCTGAAAAAGAAATAACTCAAGAAATGCGTCAAGAAGGTTACGAAAACTGGACAACCACCGACGATCATGGTATGCTTATTTATGGTATAGCTAAAGACCAAAATGGTAAAGAATACTATATGGTAAAAAACAGTTGGGGCAAGAGTGGAAAGTACGAAGGCGTTTGGTATGTGTCTAAAGCTTTTGTAAAATACAAAACTATGAACATCTTGGTTCACAAAGACGCTGTTCCCGCTGCTATTAAAAACAATGCCGGAATAAAATAATTAGTATCGATAAAAGATATATGAAAAAGACGCTACCGATATCATCAGTAGCGTCTTTTTTTGTGTTACTTTCATAATAAAAAAGGAATGTACTTTTTGATACATTCCTTTTTATTTGTAGTCTAATTTATTTCGAAGTATATCCTTTTAGCAATCCAACGTTGGCATGTTCTATAAAATCGAATATCAGTTTGCCTTCGTCGGTATTTGCGTATTCTTCTTTAGCTATTTTTACGGCATTGGATATTGTGTATCCTTTTTGAAAAATATATCGATATATATCTTGGATTACTCTGATAGAATCTTGCGAAAAACCTCTGCGATTTAAACCTACCGAGTTTATTCCGGCATAGGATATAGGGTATCGAGCTGCTCTGATATATGGAGGAACATCTTTATCTACCAACGAACCTCCGGCGGTGATAGCATGATCTCCTATCGAGACGAATTGCAATATTGCTGTTTTACCGCCAAGAATAACATAGTCGCCTATGGTAACATGGCCAGCCAATGTAGCATTATTTGCCAATACACAGTTGTTACCAATTATGCAATCATGAGCCACATGTACGTAAGCCATCAATAAATTATTGTTACCAATTTCGGTTCGTCCCAAAGCCGATGTGCCTCTGTTGATAGTAACGCATTCGCGTATGGTGTTGTTGTCGCCTATTATTACTGTTGTGTATTCGTTGTTGAATTTCAAATCTTGAGGTATTGCTGCAATAACGGCACCCGGAAAGATTCTACAATTCTTGCCAATGCGTGCACCCGGAAATATGGTTACATTGGGACCAATCCATGTGCCATCTCCTATTTCAACGTCATCACAAATTGTTACAAAATTGGATATTTCAACATCTTTACCTATTTTTGCATTAGGATGTATATCGACAAATTTTGCGTGCATGATATTAATTATTTTTGTTTTTTATTACTTGAGCCATCATTGATGCTGAAGATACTAATGTGTTTCCAACATATACTTCGCCGTCCATTTCTACGAAAGTTCTACGCAAAGGAGCTGTAACTCTCAGTTTGATTACCAATGTATCGCCTGGCACAACCGGTCTCTTGAATTTTACATTGTCTATTTTTGCAAAGTAGGTGGAATAGTTCTCCGGATCGGGGACATCTTTTAATACAAGTATACCGCCTGTTTGAGCCATTGCTTCTACTTGAAGCACGCCGGGCATTACAGGTTGATCGGGAAAATGGCCTTGAAAATAAGCCTCGTTACCGGTAACGTTTTTAATACCTACTATATAATCTTCGCCCACTTCTATTATTTTGTCTATCATTAAAAAAGGATAGCGGTGTGGCAAAAGTCCTTTTATTGCATTAATGTCGTATACGGGAGTTTGGTTTGGGTCGTATACGGGAACCTTTGGATTTGTACTCATATCTACGTGGTTTTTTATTAGTTTTGCAAATTCTACATTCGATTTATGTCCGGGACATGATGTGAAAAAATGTCCTTTTATTCTGTTGCCTACCAACGACAAATCGCCTATAAAGTCTAATAATTTGTGTCGGGCAGGTTCGTTTTCAAAATGTTTTTGTACGTTGTTGAGGATTCCTTCTTTTACCTCCAACTTTGTGATGTCTTTGTTGAACAACAATGCCAATCTGTTCAAATCGTCTTCGCTAAGTTCTTTGTTTACGAAAATCAAAGCGTTGTCGACATCGCCACCTTTTATAAGGTTGGCTTTTTGAAGAAATTCTATTTCGTGAAGGAAAACAAATGTGCGGCATTTCGATAATTCTGTTTCGTAATCATCGGTTTCGGTATATTTGGCAGTTTGTTCGCCCAATACCTTGGTTTTGTAGTTTATATAGGTAGTAACTTGAAAATCGTCAGCAGGTACTCCTGTTATTTCTACGCCATTTTGAGCATCGGTGTATGTGATGCTTTCTTTTAGGGTAACGTACTTACGCTCTTTGTCGAGTTCCAAAACACCTACCTTTTTTATTTCTTCAATCCAATAGCGAGGACTGCCATCTAAGATGGGTATTTCTTCGCCATCGAGTTCTACAACCAAGTTGTCCACATTCATACCCACCAATGCCGATAGTAGGTGTTCTATTGTAGCAATGCGGAGTCCATTTTTGCAAAGGGTAGTACCTCTCGATGTGTCGCCTACATACGAAACCAACGCCGGTATTTCGGGCGTTCCCTCAACATCGGTTCTGCGAAAAACAACCCCTGTGTCTACTGTAGAGGGGAGTAACTTCACGTTCACAATCTGTCCGGTGTGCAAGCCTTTTCCGCTTATTGATATATTGTTCTTTATTGTAGTTTGTTTCTCCATAACGATTTGCAAAGGTACGAAAAATAATTAATATAAAGAAATTTTAAATTTACTCTGCTAGTAATTAGTGCTTTAAAAATATATATTCTTTATTATTTACCTTCCATAACCTTGTATTATAATAAGTTTTAGTACTGTTTTTTGTTTGCCGGAACTAATTTATAATCTTGCATTTTGTATATATACGCTGCTTGGTTTTCGAAGCCATCGTTGGCATTAGAACGTTTGAACGACATCGGATATAGTATATTCGAGTTTAATGGAATATTAGGTGCTTTCCAAAATTCTGATCCGCGTTTGTGTAGTCCCAAAACAAAATGTATAATTACATCGTTGCCGATAAGTGCATAGTCGCCTATAGGCTCTGTTTTAAATTTTTCTTTAAATGTTTCGATAAAATCTTTGTGCATAGGATTGGCATAATCCAAATATGTGTTGTTAAATAAATGGTAATCCAATCGTTGCAATTGATTGTAGTCTACGTCATTGTAAATTTTGATGTAGTTTTGAGTGGTAAACAATGTAGGAGTTGTCTTTTTTAATGAAAACAATTTATTGAGTAATACATTGCTATAGGTTTTGTTTTTGCCAGGAGCTTCATCGTAGATGCTTACTACCACGTTGGCATTATCGTTTTTAAGCATCTGTAGCAATCTGTTGCTAGCTGACCAGCTAAACAATGTGTATGCAATTTCCTTTTGTTCCGATAGTTGTTTCTTAAACTCTTCGAACCATTGTTTTTCGAGTTGCGAATTGGAGTGTATCAAATATAAATGTGGATTTTTGAAGTTCTTCTTCACCACATTCAATATTGATTTTACAGAACCTTCTATCGATGGCATATATTTAATAACATACGGATTGTCTTTCAGTATTTCGTCGCGATCGGATATTGGATTGATGATAAAAACTTTGTTTTCTTTTGCTAAAGCGGCTGCTTTTTCAAACGAGTGTTGGAAAAGCATTGCTATAATGAAATCCGAGTTGGCAATGTCGTATTCTTCGAAAGCCTTGGTTACTTTGGCGGGGTCGTCGTCGGGAATGTCCACTACATTCAACACCACATTGTAGCCTTGTGATTCCAAATAATCCAATCCCATTAATATACCTTCGTAAAATTGAATGAATGTAAACGACTTGTATGTTCTGCGTCGGCGTTGCTCAATGTCGAACTTAGAGGTGGATATTTCACCTATATTGTCCAAAAACAAGGGCATCATCAAAGTAACGTGGATTTTGTTTTTATCAATCCTATCGCGTATCGAAAATTGGAAAGGAACTATTGATTCCGAGGTGTTTGAAGTCGTAACGCTTGTTCCTGTTCCCGTATTGTTTTTTGAAGAGCTGTTATCCTTTCCCGCTTCACTACCTTCTAATGGCATCTTTAAAATCATTCCCACTTTTAGTTGTGAGCCTTTCAATTCAGGATTTAATCTCTCGATGTCATCGATGGATACTTTGTATGTTTTGGAAAGGTTATAAAGCGTTTGACCTTGCTTTACTTCTACATATCTGTAAGATTCGTTAGAAGGTGGTTCCGCTCCCGACACAGGAATCCAAATAGTGTCACCTATTTGGAGTTTGTTCATGTCCTTTTTGATGAAAGCATCATAGTACTTAACTCCGTATGCTCTCGAAACGGAAAAAACTGTTTGACCATGTTCCACAATATGAACATAATATTCTTTGCCGTTTAATTTTTGTTTTATCTTTGATTTGGTTATAGAACCTTGTGCCACAACCAAAAAGAACATCGACAACATTAGAAGAAAAGCACTATGTTTTTTCATCTTCAATATATTTTTTATTGATTAAAAAATTTTTTTTATTCCCATTCGATAGTTGCAGGAGGTTTAGAACTGATGTCGTACACCACTCTGTTTACACCTCTTACTTTGTTGATAATGTCGTTTGACACCTTGGCCAAAAAGTCGTAGGGCAAATGCGACCAATCGGCAGTCATACCATCGATGGATTCTACGGCACGTATGGCCACAACACTTTCGTATGTGCGTTCATCACCCATAACGCCCACAGATTGTATAGGAAGCAATATTGCTCCGGCTTGCCATACTTTATTGTATAAACCAAATTCACGTAATTCATTGATAAATATAGCGTCAACTTCTTGTAAGATGGCTACTTTTTCAGGTGTGATATCGCCTAAGATACGTATTGCCAAACCAGGACCGGGGAAGGGGTGACGACCTAACAAGTCTTGTTTCAAACCTATTTGTTCGCCCACTTTTCTAACTTCGTCTTTAAACAAAGTGCGAAGTGGTTCCACTATTTTCAGTTTCATATATTCAGGCAAACCACCAACGTTGTGGTGCGATTTTATTGTTACCGATGGACCTTTTACCGATGCAGATTCAATCACGTCGGGATATATAGTACCTTGTGCCAACCATTTAACATCGGTTATCTTTTTGGCTTCTTCGTCGAAAACATCAATAAAAGTTTTGCCTATTATTTTGCGTTTTTGTTCGGGATCGGTAACTCCTTTTAATGCACTGTAAAATAAGTCTTTTGCATTAACGCCTTTTACATTCAATCCCATATCTTTGTAGGATTCCAGCACTCCTTCAAATTCGTTTTTGCGTAGCAAACCATTGTCTACAAATATACAATGTAGGTTGGTGCCTATGGCTTTGTGTAGCAACACTGCCGCCACCGACGAATCAACTCCGCCCGAAAGACCTAGTACCACTTTGTCGTCGTGTAGTTGTTCGCGTAGTTGTTCTACCATATCATCAACAAAAGTTTGAGAAGTCCATGATTGATTGCAACCACAAATGCCTACTGCAAAGTTCTTAAGCATTGTCAAACCATCTAATGAGTGTGTGGTTTCGGGGTGAAATTGAATAGCGTATGTTTCTTCGCCTTCGATTTTGTAACCGGCATATTTCACATCCTTTGTACTACAAATAACTTTGTAGTTTTCGGGAACGTTCAATATGGTGTCGCCGTGAGACATCCATACTTGGCTTTTCATTGGAACGCCCTTCATTAGCGGACATTCATTGTCTACAAAATGTAAGTGTGCACGACCATATTCGCGACTTAATGATGGCGACACTTGACCACCGCCAAATTTCACCAAATATTGAGCTCCATAACATATTGCCAATAGAGGTAATTTGCCTTTAATGTTAGACAAATCGGGGATAGGTGCTTCGGAATCGTTACACGAGTAGGGGCTACCTGATAGTATTACACCTTTAATGTCGGGTGTTATTTCCGGAATTTTATTGTAAGCATAAATCTCACAATAAATATTGAGTTCTCTAATCTTACGTGCTATTAGCTGAGTGTATTGAGAACCAAAGTCTAAGATCAATATTTTTTGCATAATAGTTCTTGTTGAATAAAGTTCAAAATTACATCTTTTTTTGCACTTATGAGAACATTAATAAATGTTTTGTCTGTTAATATCTTTTTAAAACTATATAATCTTATAAATGTCAGTAGGTTGTATGTTGATAAATTATTTTTTTTGATTAAAAAACAAAATGCTGAGTTATTTTTGTTTCCAAAGTGCTTTTTTGTTGCACCATTATCCTATCGTGAGAGAGTTTTTTTCGAGCTTGCAAAAAAGCATTGACGAGGCTGTTGAATTTCCCTCCCGATGTGCTACGAACAAGGTCGCGATGTTGCACGAACAACTACGTGAGGAAAATTCAACAACTACGCGAGGAAAATTCAGGCAATTTCTAAAAGATCCTTTGCATGCAAAAATTTCAAGGAACGTTCTTATGTCATTCCGAAACGTGGAATTTTTCAAAGTGTCAAAAACTATCAACCGAATGAGGATTTTTTTTGTTTTTGCATACTAACTTTCAAATAATGTCGTTCTTTAATACGTTTTTGGAATGGCATTTTTATTCGTTTACTATCAGGTATTTGAATAGATGTTGAAAATAAAAGAATTATAAATGCAAATTATTCAAATAAAAAACGTATCTTTGCAAATTATGAGAGCAATAAAAGTTTTTGTTACTATAGGAGTGATAATTAGTGTTTTATGTGGCTGTAACAGCCATGAAAAACTACTAAAAAGCAACGATTTTGATAAAAAATACGCTGCTGCGATGAAATATTACGAAGATGCCAACTACTCTAAGGCTATACAATTGTTCGAAAATTTGTCGATATATTATCGTGGTCGCGACAATGCCGAAAATGTGGCTTGGTATCATGCCGAATCTAATTTTAAGATAAAAGATTACTATACTGCCGGATATTTGTTCGACAAATTTGTGCGTCAGTTTCCGTATAGCGAACGAGCAGGCGAGGCATTGTTTATGTCGGCTTTTTGTAAATATAAAGAGTCGCCCGAATACTCGTTGGATCAAACCCAAACCAAAGAAGCCATTGTGGCATTCGAAGAATATGTGGAGCGTTATCCTACAAGTAATCACATACCCGAAATAAACGGATATTTAGACGAAATGCGTTCGAAACTGATGAAAAAAGACTACGAAATAGCATACGGCTATTATAAAACAAGTGCTTATAATGCTGCATACGTATCGTTTAACGATTTTATAAATCAATATCCCGATTCGGAAAATAAAGAAGATGCAATGTATTATATAATCAAATCGGGTTACGAATATGCTATCAATAGCACTGACTCAAAGATTGTTGAACGTTTGCAGAAAGTGATAAACGACTTCGAAAAGTTTGCTACATTGTTTAGCAACTCAAAATATATGTCTTCCTCGCAAAGCATATATAATAAGTGTCGCGAAGAATTAAGTAAAAGAACAAAATGAAATAAAAAATAAATATAAACTATGGACGTAAAAAAATTTAGGACCACAACTAGTATTGTTACTCGTAATATTGCAAATTTTGATGAACAAACCGGCAATATTTATGAAACCATTGCCATGTTATCAAAGCGTTCTAATCAAATTTCTACCGATTTGAAGAAAGAATTGCATAGAAAGATAGAAGAGTTTGCATCTTCGTCGGATTCGATGGAAGAGATTTTCGAAAATCGTGAGCAAATAGAGATAGTAAAATATTACGAACAACTTCCTAAGCCTGTTCTTATAGCAATACAAGAATATTTAAACAAAGAACTTTATTATCGTAATCCTGAAAAGGAAAAGATGATGGCTCAACGTGCTGCTGCTAATGCCGAAGACCAAAATGCAGAAGTAGAAAAGACTGATACCGCAGAATAACGAATATCAGGTATTTGGAAATAAATAAATAATAAAAATATGCGAGCACCTTGCTGAAAAATAGCGAGGTGCTTTGTTAGCTTATACATATTAATATGTTGACCGGAAAAAAAGTAATAGTAGGAATAACAGGAGGTATAGCTGCATACAAAACACCTCTATTGATACGTCTTTTGATTAAGAATGGGGCAGAGGTTAAGGTGGCTGCAACAAAGAGTGCACTGCAGTTTGTTACTCCAACAACATTGGAAACACTTTCGAAAAATAAAATTTATACAGACCTTTTCGCCGAAGCAAATGAGTACAATACCGAGCATGTGGCACTTAAGGATTGGGCCGATTTTATGATAGTGGCACCTGCTACTGCCAATTGCATAGGCAAGTTGGCTTCGGCTATAGCCGATGATGCGTTGTCTACTTTGCTTTTGGCATTCAATAAACCTCTTTTTATTTGCCCTGCAATGAATACCAATATGTTGGAACATTTTTCGGTAGAGCGTAATATTCAATGGCTCAAAGATAATGGAGTTCGTTTTATAGAGCCCTCTGTTGGCGAATTGGCATGTGGGGTAGAAGGTAGGGGACGTATGGAAGAACCCGAAAATATTTTGGACAAAGTGCTTTCATCTTTGTCGCAAAGTGCCACATTTGTAGGTAAAAAAGTATTGATAACAGCAGGACCTACCTACGAAAAGATAGATGCAGTGCGTTTTATAGGTAATTTTTCGACAGGAAAGATGGGTTATGCTTTGTCAATGGAATTTGCCAATCAGGGTGCAGATGTGATACTTGTGTCAGGTCCAACTCATCTCGAAATAAGACACCCAAAGGTGAAGAAAATAAGCGTTATGTCGGCAAGAGAGATGTACGAGGTTGCCAACGAATGCTTCACTGTTTCGAATGTGGCTATACTATCGGCTGCAGTGGCTGATTTTAGACCTGAAACGGCTGCTGAACAAAAAATTAAAAAGACAAGCAACTCTCAAACTATGGATTTGCATTTGGTGCAAAATCCTGATATATTGGCATCGTTAGGAAGTAAAAAGAAGTAAAACCAAATATTAGTGGGATTTGCATTAGAAACCAACGATGAGTTGGCTAACGCAAAGAAAAAATTGGAGAAAAAGAATTTAGACTTTATTGTTCTTAATTCGTTGCAAGATGCAGGTGCCGGATTTGGATATGATACCAACAAGGTAACTTTCGTATTCAGAGATGGAAAGGTTGAGCAAGAGCCTCTAAAATCGAAGAAAGAGGTGGCAGCTGATATTGCCAAAAGAGTGAAAGGTATATTATAGCAATTTAGAAATAGCATATAAGAATAAAGCCTCTCATAATTATATGGGAGGCTTTGTTTTATGCTTTAGGCAACTTCTAAAAATTCCACGTTCGAACTGATTTAGAATATTTCTTCTAAGGAATCTATTTTCATGCTATTGGAACCTTTAAGCAGTATTGTCGAGTTTGTTATATTATAATTTGTAAGAAAGTTTTTTGCCTCTATGGTGGTTGCAAACCACTTAAAGTTGTCGTTTTGCATATCTTGAGCAAATGCAAACTCGTGGCCTATAAGTATTATTTTGTCAAAAGAATATTTGTTTATTATGTCTACCACGTTTCGATGTTCGTAATCAGAATCTGCCCCCAATTCTTTCATAGCTCCTAATATAACCACTTTATTGTTGGATATTTTCATCTCGCCAAAGTTTTCTATAGCCACTTTCATACTCGAAGGATTGGCATTATAGCAGTCGAGTATTAACGAGTTATGTTCGGTTTCTTTTATTTGCGAACGTTTGTTGGTGGGAGTATATTCTTCCAAAGCTGTTTTTATGTCAAATAAGTCTACATTGAAGTATTTTCCCACTGCCACTGCTGCCATTGCATTTTCGAAGTTGTAGCTACCCAATATTTTAGTGTCTACCGAATATACAACATCACCGTTTTCGAAATAGAATTTTAGGCAGGGGTTTGAATTGCGATAGGCCCCTTTGCAATCAGCGGTTTCGGCATTGCCATATATTACGCGATTTATCCCTTCCGATTTATTCATCAGTATCTCGTTGGCTGAATTTACAAATATCATTCCGTTTTTGGCTTTTAGATGTCTATACAATTCTGTTTTTGTGTTTATAACTCCTTCAAACGAGCCAAATCCTTCCAAATGGGCTTTGCCTACATTGGTTATAAGTCCAAAGTTTGGTTGTGCTATTTGGCACAAAAAGTCAATCTCACCGGGGTGGTTTGCTCCCATTTCCACTATGGCTATTTGGGTATCGTCGGTTATAGACAATAGTGTGAGAGGTACGCCTATATGGTTGTTCAGATTGCCAATGGTGGCGTATGTGCAATATTTTTTCGATAATACACATTTTACCAATTCTTTGGTGGTGGTTTTTCCATTGGTACCGGTAATAGCTATTATGGGTATTTGCAATTGAGAGCGATGATATGCTGCCAAATTTTGCAAGGTGGATAATACATCGTCTACCAATATGCATCGCTCATTTATCTTATAAGATGGATTATCTATTATACAATAAGCTGCACCTTTGGATAAAGAATCTTTTGCAAACACGTTACCGTCAAAATTGTCGCCTTTAAGTGCAAAAAATAAATCGCCTACCTCTATTTTTCTACTATCGGTTGTGATGTTTTTATGTTCTTTAAATATATTATATAGCTCTTTGATGTTAATAGAATTATTTGTTTTATCCATCTTGTAATCAGTTATATTGGTTAATAATATCTTGCGTTTATATAGCATAAATAATGTACAAAGGTAATCTTTTTTTATCAAATTACAAAGCGTTCTATGTTGGTGCGAGAATAATTTTTTGTCAAAATATCGTACAAAAAGTTCTATTATTCAAAAAAACAATGTAAATTTGCAATATGAAATTAGTAGAAATATTATCTCTAAAATAAACATTATCAATAATAAATAAATAAAAATACAATTAAGATGAAAAGTAAATTAAAATTATTAGTTATTGTCGCTTCGTTGGTATTGGTAGCGACAGGATGTAAATCGTTGTTCTCTTCTTCGGAAAATGATGTTGCAACAACTGCCGGAAAATCGTGTGGAAAAGCCATTTCTACATTGTACAAAGAGTATAAGAAACAAAATAAAATAGATGTTACCAATACTACTACTCTTACCAGCATAGTGCAAATAGCTGCAGCTCGTAATGTGTTGAAAGAAAATAAAAACAATACTGCTTTTATGAGTGCTTTTGCAGTGGGATTGGTGTCTGGTTCGAACAATCTTATTACTAACCTGACTTCTAATAATGTTATTAATGCTTTGTTGACTCTAAGCTCGTTGAATGATATAACTACAAATACTCCATCAAATTCTACAGCAGCAAACGAAGCAGGAAAGTCTTTAATACCTCTTGTAAAATCGATAGATAAATAATGAAACGCAATATAATATTAGCATTTATAGCATTGCTTCCATTGTCGCTATTGGCTCAGAATATGATGGATAGCCAAGGACGTAGACAAGGTAAGTGGGTAAAGGTAGACAAAAACAACCGTAAGGTGTATGAAGGTACATTCAAAGATGGCCTCGAAACAGGTGTGTTTACCTATTATTATGGTGATGGTTCTGTGCGAATGAAAAATACATTTATCAAAGATGGTGTGTATTGCAAGCACGAGGCATACGACAAAAATGGTAATATAATGGTGCTTGGCTATTACAATCAAAAGAATAGAGATAGCGTTTGGACCATATACAACGAAAAAGGAAATGTTTTAAAGATAGAAACCTACAAGATGGGTGCCAAGAATGGTAAGTCGGTATTGTTTTCGGCTACAGGCGACACTGTAGAAATACAATATTGGAACGATGATAAAAAGCATGGTTATTGGTATCGCAAAATACCTAATGGTTATCTTGAAGGGAACTACGAAAACAATCTTTTGAATGGTAAGTTTGCCGAATATGTAAATGGTAAAGTAGTTACTGAAGGTATGTATTCCAAAGGTTTGCGTGCCGACCAGTGGAAATATTGGCGTTCCAATAACCTCGAAAAGGTAGAGAGATGGGCTGACGGCAATCTGCGTAGTCGCAAAGTGCTTATATATTCCGATAAACCTCAGATGATGGATATAGCCAATATCGCTTACTTTTATCCTAAGGGACAAAAGACAGTGGTGATTACCAAACAAGGCGAAACTATAATGGATAACGAAGTGTCGGATTTGTTGTTTGAACGATTGGGTAATGAGTTTTTTGTAACATTGAACAAAGAAAAGAAATTGGCTGCTGCCTACGACTGCATAAAAGGATTTGATGTAGACGAAGAAGGTAAGCAATACGTTTCGCTTCAGCCTGCTTTAAGTTTCAAACTATATCCCGACGAAGATTGTCGTAAACTTGTACAATCTATTATTCGTGAAGGCTTGGAATAGTACTAAAGAATAGCATAAAGATATTTTATAATAAATAAATCGGTCGATTGAAAATGTATTAAATCGGCCGATTATTTTTTTTGAGGAATATCTTCTGATGGGTTATTTGTCCTTGACAAAGAATATACTGCCCACGTCTAATAGGGGAGTGCTTGATAGTTCTATAATGTTATATCCATTTAGTGTAATAAATTGGCGTATATCATCACCTTGAGAGTGGTGGGCAAGACTACCGTTTATTACCACATTGTTGTCTACTACTCCACAGCAACCACCAAAACAGCCCATAGCGTGTCCGGGTAGTATAATATCTTTTTGGGTTACATACAAAGTGTTTATATTACTTTGTTTTAATGCTTTTTCGATACTTTTGTCCGAAGTGATGGCTGCATTTTCGAGTAGCAATGTGCTGCAACGAGAATAGGCTTGTGTGCAGTTTATATGTTTCAGGTGTTTTATATTATTCATAACCACGCTGTCGGTATGCTTAAAGTTATGTATGGCTATGCTACCATTAGTAGCCACATTGTATGGTGTGCAACTGTTTGGCGTTATAGGAGTTTTTCCAAAAGTGTACTCTATATTATATTTGTCGAACAGCGATAGGTAGTGCGATGGAATATTGGGTGCCACTATTACCGACCTGTTGTGTTGAAACAAAAAAACATCAATATGTCCGGCAAGCGAAGGGTAGGCAATATCTTTCGACGAAAAGAGTATTGGTGTTGCTATCCTTTCGAGTGTGTTCAGTGCTTCCGGCAAAATGATGTCGTTTACGATAGCAAAGAGTTTGTGTTTCATTATGTGTTTATCGTAGTTCGAATTTGTCGCCCAAATATACTTTGCGTACGTGTTCGTCGTTTGCCAAATCTTCGGGGGTACCCGATTTTAATACCGAGCCTTCGAAAAGCAGGTAAGCTCTATCGGTAATAGACAATGTTTCGTGAACGTTGTGGTCGGTTATGAGTATACCTATGTTTTTGTCTTTTAGTTTTCTAACTATATTCTGAATGTCTTGCACTGCAATGGGGTCTACACCGGCAAAAGGCTCGTCCAATAGCAAAAAGCTTGGGTTCATAGCCAATGCACGTGCTATTTCGGTACGCCTGCGTTCGCCACCCGATAGCTGAATGCCAAGGCTTTTACGTATGTGTTGCAACCCAAATTCGTCAAGCAATTCTTCGAGTTTGTTTTTTCGTTCGGCTTTGTTTAGCTTGGTAAATTCCAACACCGAGGTAATATTGTCTTCAACCGATAGATGGCGAAACACCGAAGCTTCCTGTGCCAAATAGCCTATGCCGTTTTGTGCTCGCTTATACATTGGCATTTCGGTTATGTCGGTATCGTCCAAAAAAACGTGTCCGTCAAATGGTTTTATTATACCCACTATCATATAAAAAGTGGTGGTTTTGCCGGCTCCGTTGGGTCCCAACAATCCTACTATTTCGCCTTGCTGTACTTCTACCGAAACACCTTTTACCACGGTGCGTTTCTTGTATTTTTTTATAACATTATCAGTGCGTAATATCATCTCTTTGTTCTTTACTATCAGAATGCAAAGGTACAAAAACTTTTTTATTTATTATCCTTTTTCTTACTCTCGTGTTGCCATCTTTTATATATTATGTTGAAATATATTATATTATGTGATGTAATATTTTATTGCCTGTAGCAAAATAAAAAAAGAATAAAAGCGTTTTTAAGGCTAAGAATGTTTTATAAGTAAAAAAAATGGAAGAAAAAAATATAATAGAGATACGAAATAAACGTGCCGAGTATGAATATTTTTTGATGGATACATACACAGCCGGTATGGTGCTTATGGGCACCGAAATAAAATCGATAAGGGAAGGAAAGGTCAATTTGTCGGATTCTTTTTGTACCTTTCGTGATGGCGAATTGTATGTAAACGAAATGCATATAGCCGAATATAGGTTTGGCTCCTATCTAAATCATCACTCCAAACGCGAACGCAAACTGCTTTTAAATAAGCGTGAACTCCTGAAACTTGCAAATAAAAGTAAAGAAAAAGGCTACACCATTATCCCGGTTATGCTGTTTGTAAATCCTTCGGGGTTGGCAAAACTGACCATATCTTTGGCAAAAGGTAAGAAGTTTTTCGACAAGCGAGAGTCTATCAAAGAAAAAGATAGCCGTAGAGAAATAGACCGCATGCACCGTATGAAAGGATATTAGTGAGAGCAAAAGCCCCCAGCCCCTAAAGGGGAGTTAGCGCTTAGCAATGGGCTTTGAGCATAAGCCTGAAGGGCTATGACATATACAACCCAATGGCATCACCTTGGGAAATAGACAGTCTTCTCTCCTTTAGGAGAAACAAGAGGGAGGCTCCTAAATCTTAAACCTCCGACCTTAGACTTTTGAATTAACAAGAGTATGTTGAAATAAAACTGAGCATAAAGCTTTTAGTTTGTAAAGTTCTGAGTACTTTTACAAAAAAAATAAAGATATTATGTTTAAGTCTATTTTATTGAATATTAGTGCTGTGTCGTCAGCAGTGGCAGTCGGAAATGATACAAATGTGGCTGTAGAAAATGCAATTACAACCGAAAAAATACCTATTATGGAGCTTGCATTGCAGGGCGGTTGGGTAATGTTGGTGTTATTAGCCTTATTGATTTTGGCAGTTTATATCTCTGTCGAACGTTATTTGGCACTTAGCAATGCGTTGAAAGATGACTCTTCACAATTTATGAACAACATACGCAACTATATCCACAAAGGCGATATAGAAGGTGCAAGAGCATTGTCGAAATCCACCGATTCGCCTATTGCAAGAATGATAGATAAAGGATTGTCGCGTTTGGGTCGTCCGCTCAACGACATTCAAACAGCCATCGAAAATGTAGGCAAACTCGAAGTTGCCAACCTCGAAAAACGTATATCGTTGGTAGCCACAGTGTCCAGTTTGGGACCTATGTTGGGCTTTTTGGGTACAGTAACAGGTATGGTAACAGCATTTTTCGATATGGCTAATGCCGGTAATAACATAGATATACAAGTGCTTTCGAGCGGTATATATGAGGCTATGGTAACCACTGTGGCTGGTTTGATAGTGGGTATTATCGGTTATTTCTTGTACAATGTGTTGGTAACAAGAATAAACAAAGTGGTATTCTTGCTCGAAGCTCGTGCTATGGAATTTATGGACCTTCTTCACGAACCGGCATAACATATATTCAACCACAATAAAATATTTCGATTATGATACGCAGTCAGAATGAAATAAAGATAGAATCCAACTCTTCGACAATGAGCGACTTGGTGTTCTTGTTATTGATATTTTTTATGATAACATCAACACTTATAAGCCCCAATGCCGTTAAGCTGTTGCTGCCCGAAAGCACCAGCAAAACCATGGCAAAGCAGAATGTAACCGTATATATCGACGAAAGTTACAACTTCTTTGTGGGCGAACAACCTGCAGCCGTTGATGTGTTGGAGCCTATGTTGGAAGCCGAAATTGGTGAGGTGCAAGACGCTTGTGTGGTGTTGCGTGCCGACAAAACAGTGCCCGTGCAATATGTAGTAAATGTGATAGATGCCGTAAATGCCATCAACAACAAATACGACACAAAGCATAAAGTAATATTAGCCACAAGTCCAAAATAGCCGTTATGTTGCCATTAGATGTAGATAAAAGAAATTCCATTATAGCCGCACTCGTTACCTTGGCGTTTTGTTTGCTACTGTTTGGGTGCTGCTTTTGGTTGGGTATGTATCGCCAAAACCCTCCGCCACCCGAAGAAGGGGTAGAGGTGAATGTTGGCGACTCGGACTTTGGTAGTGGCGACAGCCCCGACCCCGTGTCCGAAACAGCAGCCACTCAGCCTAAGGTGAACAACGCCAGCAATGAGTTGTCGGAAGACATCTCCACTCAATCCACCGACGAAACAGTGGCTTTGGACAGAAATAAAAAGAAGCCTACCGAAGAAAAGCCTCAGCAAGAAGTGAAGGAAGAAGTGGAGCAAGAACCCGAAATAAACCAACGTGCCATATTTCCGGGCAACAAAAACAAAGCCAACAAAGGCGGTAGCCAAGGGGTAACAACAGGCACCGGAAACCAAGGCAAAGAAGGTGGCGACCCAAACTCAAACCGCTACGATGGAACACCGGGTAAAGGTGGAGCAGGATATTCGCTGACAGGCAGAAAGGCAGCAGCACTGCCTAAACCTAACTACAACTCAAATAAACAAGGTAAGGTGGTGGTGAAAATTTGGGTAGACCGAAAAGGCAATGTAATAAAAGCCGAACCGGGACAAAAAGGCTCAACAACTACTGATGCTTACCTCTTGAGAAAAGCAAAAGAAGCTGCTATGCAAGCCAAGTTTACTCCTAACAATGAGGCTCAAGAGCAGCAAATAGGGACAATAACTTACGACTTTAGAAACTTCAACTAAAGTGGTTTAGGCGAAAACAAAAACATTATTTTATATGAAGAGGATGGATTGCTTTTAAATCTGTCCTCTTATTTTTTTTGTGCTGACTACAACTTTCAAGAAAGAACACAGCAAGTAGGGTGGTAGGGTAGGTAGGGTTGGTAGTGGACTATGCAGGCAATAAAAAAAAAGATGTGGAATTGGCTTCCACATCTTAAAAAATAAATTAATAATTTTATGGCTAAAAAGAAAATCGTTTACTATTTATTATCCTGCAAAACTGCCATCGCCATCACCATTGTTGTCAGGACCGTCGGGGTTTACTGCTTCTTCGCCATCACCGTCGGGGAGTTCCACTCCGTCATGGTTTTGATTGATGCGTTCATAAACTTTGTTTTCTGCTTCTATGTCCACACAACGCCAAATGCCGTCCAGCTCTACATCCACATTGCTTAATTTTTCTTTCAATTCAACGGCAGGATTGAAATTGATTTTCAATTTGTTGAATTGCTTTTCTATACCTGCATCTTGGGCTGTTTTAGCCACATTGCCATCCACGGTTAAACTGAATGTTCCAAAACCATCCAACTGAAGGCGGTGTCCCTCCATTAAATAGTTTTCCATCATTTCGGTTAGTGCCACCAATGTGGCCGATACTGCTGATTTGGGTACATAACAGATTTTTGTTATTTTTTCTATCAAATCGTTGTTCGTAATAGTGCTGTAGCTTATCGGACGCAACACGTAAGCACTTTCTAATGTGTTTGTTTTTAAGAAGTTTACCTTCTGCTCTTGTGATTTTAAAATAATCTTTCCCATCTTCCTAATTGTTTTAATTTAATTATTATTCTTTTGTCTAAAGTCTAAAGTCTAAAGTCTAAAGTCCTTTGTCCTTCGTCTTTTGTCTTTATATATAAATAGTAGGCAATTTCAGAAAATACAGAAAAAATGAAAAAATATTTCTATTTTGCACAATAAAATACTAATAATTGAGTTTTTATTAAAACGAACTTTTTATTGAAAAAAGCCAATAGCTCGGTGTTGTGAAACATCGGGCTTTTTTTTATGGAATCACGGAATTTTGGAATCACGGAATATCCCTCTATACTCTCTATCCCTTTTATACCTTTCTATCCCTCTCTACACAAACTTCTACCAATCTGTTTAATATTTAATGAGACAATTAGTCAACGAGTGTGGTGCGGCAGCCACTTGTAGTCTCGTTGACTTGTAGTCTCGTAGTCTGTAGTCTGTAGTCCGTAGTCTCAAAAAAAAACTCCGTAGTTATATTTTAGAGAACAACTTAGTAGCATCATCAAACTTCCACACTTGATTTTTATTCCAGTTAGTAACAATGTTTTCTACTGTTTTTTTTGTTTTGCCAAAGTTAGTGATAACAACGTCTACCAATTGCTCGCGACTGAAATTTTGAGGCAAAGCTTCGTATATGTTTTTATACATCATTTTCTTTTGCTTGCTACCGCTGTCTATATCGTTATCTATATCGTTATGTTTAGCGTATAGATAGGCAGCTTTTTTTCCAAATATCTTATTTACGCCGTACACAAAGTATTCATAACAAAGTTTTACCAACGAAATCATCCAAGGCTCTGCCTTTGGCAAGTCGGTTATGATATTATCTTTAATAACTTTTGTTTTACCCTCGTGTTCTATTAGGTTATAACCTTTTTCGTATAAATCCATCAAGTAATATTCACGCACAACACGCATTGCCGATACGTAATTTCTTTCGGTCAAATCCTTTAAATATTCATAACCTTTAGTGCAGTGAATATCAAAATATTCATAGATAGTGTTGTTTTCATCACCTGCATCACCGAAGATTTCGGCAAAATCCAACAATCCTTGTTGCCTACGTGCCCAATCCACATATTGTGCTATAGCTTCAGAGTTGTAAGTCTGTGCCTTTGTTTTTATTTTTTGTTTGTGTCCGGTAATCGGATTTGGATAATAATCTTTCTTGAAAAAGCAAAAACACATTCTGTTTGCCGCTCCATCGTTTAATGCCTCCGTGGGTGTATGGGTTCTGATAGCAGACACGGTAGCACTAATGTTTAAAGATAGATACAAGTTGCGGATAAATCCACTTACACCATCTTTACCTGCCGTACCACACTCGTATTTATCACCATCATAACCATTCTTGATGATTTCGAAATCCAGACCTCCGTGTTGACTTTGTTGCTGTTTGCGAAACAAACCAACCTCACTACACTCCACGTACATTACAGGGGTTTCAAAGTTGTTTTTATTGGCACGAAACATTTCCTTTTTCGCTTTTGCGGCTGTTCCATTCCCAATTACCACACAACTATTTGTCGTTTCGTCGTTTTTTTCTTCGTATGTTTTATAGAACGCAAATTCCTCAAACATGGTCTTCCCAAATCCTTCCGCAAAATTTTCTGTACACGTACTTTTACCCGTACCTGTAGGAGCTACAGGTATTATCTGAAGTGCGTTTTTGTACACACGTTCCGTGTAGTCTTTATGCTTCACTCCCGAAGTATACGCACTTAACAATCCTGCTGTACTCATTATCTGTATGGGTAAAGCGTTAAGGTTTTTCTTTTCAATAAAATATGTGGTCGAATTGTCAACAAACAAACGTGGCATATCATCTTCGTACTCCGCAAAACGGTACACAAAATCGTCAACAGTGGTACTTGGGCGTAATGCCAAAGGCAAATCTTCGTCGGCTATTTCGGTAGCAGGTGTAGCAGGGTTTGCCCAATTTTCTTTTGTAAATGCCCACATAAATGCGTCATAAGCTTCATTACTGTTTATCGGGTCGTCCACTGTGTATTTATATTCAGGCAAAAACTGAACATATTCCATAGCATAGTCAAAGATAGGCTCTGCCAAGGTTTGTGTATAATTCTTTGAACGAAAACGTATTCCAAGTTTCTTCCACCAATCGTGACGCTTAGTCTCTACATATTCATTCTCATAAGCATAGTACTTTAAAGTTTGAAAATCTTCAACATCGATGTAGACTGAAACATCGTCAATATCAGGATATTCACCGGCTTCGAATGGTAAACCGTCAGCTGTTTTGGTTCTTTTGATTACCATTTCTTTAGCAGCAGGTTTATACACCACTCCTGTTTCTATTTGTGGTAACACCGTCGGATTGTCTGCCGACAACACTGCTACAGCACCTCCCAAGTAATACTCTGAAGTTAAGAAACTTGCACGGCTGAATTGTGTGCAACTTCCATCAGCTTTTATTTCGCAACCCAATGCCGAGTTTATTAACGTACAAATGTGCTCTTGGTTTGCCACTATAGTAGCCGCTACGTCAGAGAATGGGGTGAAAACCAAATGAAACCCTTTGCGTGACGGACTCAAGTTCCAAAGCAATACTTTAGAGTTAATCTCCTCGTTTTCTTTAATGTATGACAATATTTTTTCGCATAATGCAAACTCTATATTATCCACATCCAAGAATACCAACCCATTGCTTGAACATGTTTCGTCTGTGCGTTGTTTTGAGTTCACTTGCCCCATAGGCACAAATGCCGGAAGTTGCTCCTTGCAACTCTTATACTCTGCGTCAATGCCCTTTTTCAAAGAGAATAGTTTTTTGCTTACCTGTTGTAAAGCATCACTTTTAAGTATAGCTTCAAAACCACGAATGTCGATGATATTCACACAGTTATCTGTACTCTTCACTGTAGGTTGAAAACCCATTGCGGTGCATGGTGTTTTGGGTGTTCCTTTTGCTGCCCAACCCTTTGCTATTAATTGTTCGGTAAGTTTTTGCATTTCGGGTTGAGCTTTTTTTACTTCTTGTTCGGCAGCACTTACGTTTGCAGTAGCTGTTGTTGCAAATGTTTGGGTAGTGCCGGTAGTAGTGGTAGATACACTATTTTTTTGATTAATAAGATTTTTAACTGCCTGCTTAGCAGTTTCTTGAAATGGTTTGAAATTGTAGCGCACATATTCGCTACTATCGAATACTGCCACTTCGCCAAAAAACTCAACCTTATCACCTTTGTTGATAGAATTATCTCCCCAAATGTTTTTCCACGCACCGCCTTTTATCACCGTGCCATCTTCGGTAGCAACGGTTATTAAAGTACCTTTGGTAGTCTCTTTAATATCGCTAACAGTGCCGGATACTTTAAACAGATTGTAGTTAACTGTTGTTTGGTCTTCTACTTGCTCAATATCGGTTATTGTAGCAACATTGTTGTAGCCCACAATGCTGTTGTTGAAACTGATTCTGTACATCTTATTTTCGTCAATTACCTCTACCAATGAACGATTTACTCTCATCGCTCCACATTGTTTACCCGCAAGTGTTGTGGGGTAAACCATAGCCTCAAAATCATTTATGTTTGAGGTTCTCCTAATTTTTGTAATTATTTTTGCCATAAATTATTATTTAGTTTAACCATTATTTTGTGCTCTGAGCAATCGTTGTTGCTCTTTTTTACAAAGTCAATTCGAGCTGCATTGGCTTCTGTTTTCAATTTTGCCATTATATTTTATTTATTAATAATTTAATTATTATATTTATAAATATCAAGAAAAATATATTTTTTCCGGAAAATGTATATTTTTTTTTAAGAAAATGGATATATTTTCCTTGATATTGGATTTTCTTTGATAATTATTTTTTTTTTTAGTTTATAATTGGATTGTTCTTTATTTGTAGTTGGTTTAACTACCTTTTTTGTGTGTTGTTTACAACATGTTTTTTTTTAAAACTTGCCGGCCCCAATGTGCCCGGGTGTGTTTTTGCACAAGATGTCAAAGAACTCTTTTATATAATAACCGTTTTTTTATCTTTTTTTCCACAAAATTGTGAATTTTTTTTTAAACTCTTCGTAATGTCCCTCTATACCCTTTCCCTACCATCCCTATCTCCCTACCTCCCTACCTTCTGTTTTCTTTTATATTATTATATATATATATTATATAATATGATATCGATATTTATGTATGGAAAAAGAGTGTGTACACTGTTTGGGGTGTGGTGTTATGTTTTGGGGTGTAATGGTGTGTACAAAAAAAACACCCTCTATATGTTGCTTGTATAGAGGGTGGTGAAATGTAAATTTATAGTTGTTGCGTTAGTTGTTTTGGTATTTTGCTTTTTTAGAGCCGTCGTATAGGTCAAACTTTAAGAAACGGCATTCCAAAGCACCATTGTATAGTTGTATTTTGCGTGATGGTCTTAAACCAATGTTTTTCATAGCTCTGAAGTCGGATGTTATCAGCCAGGCTGTTTTTCCTTCGCCTAAGTTTTTAAAGCGGTCGCCTATGGTGCTGTATAGTTTGTTCAGGTTGTCTATTGTTATACGTTCGCCGTATGGCGGATTGGTTATAATCATACAGTTGCCTTCGGGAGCTTGTTGTGTTTCAAACGATTCGTTGAACAACATAACGTCGTGGTGCAGCTTGGCAAAACGTAGGTTCTTTTCGGCTTGTTCCAATACTTTTATGTCTATATCGCCACCCCATATCTCGTATTCAAAATCTCGTATGCCACGGTCGGCACGTTCTCTTACACTTTTCCATTCGCTGTTGTTGAACTCTTTCCACTTCATAAAGCCAAACTTTTTGCGGTAGTATTGTGGTGGAATATTGTTTGCAAACATAGCAGCTTCTATCAGTATTGTTCCCGAACCGCACATAGGGTCAAAGAAGTGGCTGTCGGCTTTCCAGCCGCTAAGCTGTATAAGTCCTGCTGCCAACACCTCGTTGATGGGGGCGATGCCCACAGCTTGTCGGTAGCCACGTTTGTGCAACGACTCACCGGAGCTATTCATAAGCAGCGTTACTTTGTTGTCGTATATATGTATGTTGAATTTATAATCGGCGTTTTCGGTATCTATGGTTGGGCGACGACCAAACAGTCTTTTAAAGCGGTCCACTATAGCGTCTTTGGTTTTTAGTGCAGCATAATACGAGTGGGTGAAAATCTTGCTGTTGGCAGCCGATTCAAAAAAGAATGTGCTGTCTACGTCTATTATCTGTTCCCATTTTATGTTGTAAACGTTGTCGTATAGTTCTTGATTGTTGTTGGCTTCAAATTCGGCAAAAGGTCTGAGTATTGCCAAAGCAGTTCGGCAGCAGTAATTGGCTTTGTATAGGGTTTCCATTGTTCCGGTAAAAGCCACAGCACGACTGATTGGTTGCACATCTTCGGCTCCCAATGCTCTAAGTTCGTCAGCCAAAATCTCTTCCAAACCAAACATTGTTTTGGCTATCATCTTAAACGACTTGTCCGACGATGGTTTGTTTTCTTTTTGTGTTCCTTTATTTGATTTTATTATAATCATTGTGCACTTGTTTGTTATGGTGTATGTATTATTTTATTTTGCTCATAAATTTTTCGCTCTCCACTATGTATCTTACGTGAGTGGCTTCGCCAATCTGAGCCACTTCGTCGTAGGCTTTTATCTCGAAGTATAGTCGTTTGCCATCAACCTTTGTAAGAGTGGATTGGCAGCGTACTTGCATATTCATGGGAGTGGCTTTAATATGTTTTACATTTATTTCTATGCCCACAGTGGTATATCCTTCGGGCAAAAAGTTGCCTACACTTAGGTGAGCGGTTTGTTCCATAAAGGCTACCATTGCGGGAGTGGCAAACACCGGTAGCAGTCCCGAACCATGGTTGGCAGCCGAATCGCGTTCACCAACGGTCTTGGTTAATGTATTTTCTATTCCTTCTTTGATATTTATTTCCATAATAAGTATGATGTATGTTTTTGTTTTGTATTAATATTTATCTTCTTTCGTTAAAAGGTTTTGGTGTATTTTGCTGTTGGCTATGCTGATGTTCAGTTCGTATCCTATCAGTAGTATGCAAGCCGAGAGGTATATCCACAGCATAAAAATAATAAGAGTACCTATAGAGCCATACAAGGCGTTGTATTTCGAAAAGTTGCTGATATAGAAGTTGAAACCACCTGTTGCCAAGAAAAACAGTATGGTGGATAGTGTGGAGCCTGCCGAAACAAATCCCAAGCGTTGTTTCTTTACCGGTGCTATGTAGTATATGCTCGAAATCAATGCCATAGTAAGACCCACCGATATTATCCATCGTCCAACGTTGAGGGCATAGTACCAAAAGTTTTTGGTAAGCCAGCCCATATCGGTGAAATAGAGCATAAGTTTTTTGTAGCCAAGCATTATCGACAGCACAAAGGTGATAAGGAAATAGAGTATTATCACCAAGTATAGACATATAAGTTTTCGCCTTACAAAACTACGGCTTTCGATGGTGTTTGACGATTGGTTAAAGGCTTGAATGATAGAGTCCATGCCATTTACCGACACAAACAACGTGGCCAAAAAACCTACCGATAGCAATGTGTTGTGCTTGTGGCTGAACACCTCGTTGATGGTTTGTATTACAGGGGAATATATGTTTGTTGGCAATATTTCTTGCAGATTGGTGTATAATTCGTCGAGTATGCCTTGCACCGGAAAATAGGGTAGAAGGGTGAACATAAACAGCAACATAGGAAACAAAGCCATAAAGAAAGAGAAACTCAAAGCCTTGGCTCTGTTGGTTATAGAGCCACGCATAAGACTTTTGATGAAGAATTTGAGCACATCGAACAATGGCACACCCTGAAATCCCGGCAGTACCAGCTTACGAATGTAGTGCAAAAACGTGCGTATGGGTCGCCAATAAAGACCCTTGCGAACGTAGGTGCGATACAATTGCTCTATGTTTATATTCTTCAGTTTCACTTATATGCTGATTAATTGTAGCTTAGCAAACTTATATCCAAACTTTTGATGTGGTGAGTAAGAGCACCTACCGAAATAAAGTCAACACCTGTTTGAGCAAAACTGCGTAAGGTATCCTGAGTGATGCCACCCGAAGCCTCGGTTTCGTATTTTCCACCAATGCGTTCTACGGCTTGTTTTAATAGTTCGGGAGTAAAGTTGTCGAGCATTATTCTGTGCACTCCGCCCACAGTCATTACCTCTTCCAGCTCGTCCATATTTCTAACTTCTATTTCTATTTTTAGGTCTTTTCCTTTTGCTTTGAGGTATTCGTGGGTGCGTTGTATGGCTTGAGGTATGCCGCCTGCAAAGTCTATATGGTTGTCTTTTAGCATTATCATATCGTATAGTCCTATACGGTGATTGGTTCCGCCACCTGTTTTAACGGCATATTTTTCGAGCAAACGCATGTTTGGAGTGGTTTTGCGGGTGTCGAGTAGGCGAGTGTGCAACCCTTCAAGCATACCCACCATATAGTTGGTTTGAGTGGCTATACCGCTAAGGCGTTGCATAAAGTTAAGGGCGGTACGTTCGGCTGTAAGTATCGAACCCGATGCACCTTCAACTATCATTATAAGGTCGCCTTTCTTTATTTTGTCGCCATCTTTTAATAGGGTGGTTACTTGTGTGTTGGGGTCAACGAGTTCAAATACTCGTTTACCAACTTCTATGCCGCAAATAATGCCTTCGGCTTTTGCCACCATTTGTGCTTTGCCTTGATAGTCGGAGGGTATGCACGCCAAGGTACTATGGTCGCCATCTCCAATATCTTCACGTAGAGCCGATAGTATCAACTCGTCCAAATTTGGTATTGTCATCATTGTATAAATAAAGTATTAAGTGAAACAAATACGCAACAGAAAAAGACCCAAACAACGGTATTGTTGTTCACTATTGATGTTATTTTTTTGTTCTCCTTTTTCTGTTTGCTCATAAATAAATGTTTTTCCCTCGTGGTAGAGGAATGATAAAATGTATTCTAATTTGCTGCATCACTATGCGTTATATGCCATAAAGACATAGAAAATATATATGCTTTATCGTGTGCAAAGGTAACAAATATTTTTGGTCTAACCAAGTGTTGTACAAAAAAATACGAAACTTTTTTTGTTGATGGTATTCTGCTGAGGGTAGCGTTGATTTTCCCTCGCGAGGAAATTTTCACAACCTCACGTAGTTTTTCAAACAACGTGGCGAGGAAATTTTTACAACCTCGTGAGGAAAAATCCAACTTATAGTTATACTTTTATCTATTGATGTAATATCTTGCAACATAGATTGATGTGATTTTTTATATCTTTGCTAAAAAAATACCCGGCTTTGCTGTGCTTGGCGGTATATCATCAATTTGTTGACAATAGGGTTTTATTGCCGTGATACCCTATTGTCAATTTAGGGAGCTTGTTTTATTGTTTAAATGGTAAATAGTTTGGTCTATTTGAAAAAAAAATGTATCTTTGCAAGGTGTATTATATACTATGTATATATATAAATAAATGATAATTAATAAAATAAAGGAATAACGCATGAATATTACAAAAGTAGTATCGGCATTGATGCTGATAACATTCGCCTTAGGGGCTAACGCACAAACTATGGAAGGTAGCAAATTTACAACTCCCGATTACGAATTTACAACCCCCGAAAGTTGTAAGCCATACAATCATAACATAATGGAGTGTGTAAACTGGTTGGAAAATGTGTCGCCCAATATCTTTGAAGAAGAGCAGGCAAAAGCCAAAAAGTTTCTTGTGGATTGGGCTACGCTTAGCAATGATGTGTCGATAGTGATGGACGAAAAAATAGTTACTTTTATTAAATCCTCGCCCGATATGCTTACATACTACATTGGTGGTTGGGTAAAGAAAGCCTTGATAACCAAGAATAAAATGTTTAAAAGCGACTATGCCTATGCAGGATTGCAAAGCGTGATGAACTACTACAAACGTTACAACAAATTGGTGAAAACCGATTACAATATTGAGCAGCTTATACAAAAAGAAACCGAAGGGGGATTGCTTATTCAACTACAAAAAGATATGATAAAATACGACTTTAAGTAATAAGTTGTATGTTTTTGAAATATAGAAGATAGTCTATAAAGTAATATCGTTTAATAAAATGGAAATGGACATAGAAAGCCAATCGAAAGAAAACATCACCCGTGGCAAGTTGATATTGTTTCCTGTAGGTATAGGCAACGATAACCTTGCAACCTCGTTGCCTGCATATAACAGCGAACTATTGAATACTTGCAACACTTTTATAGTGGAGGAGTTGCGTACAGCACGTAGGTTTTTGAAAAAGGCAGGCTATGTGCATTCCATCGACGATACTGAGTTTTATCTTCTCAACGAGCATACGCAAGAAGTGGATATTGCCAACTATTTAGATGCCATAGACAAAGGCGGTAATATAGGGTTGCTGTCAGAAGCCGGACTTCCCTGCATAGCCGACCCCGGTAGCAAGATAGTGATGATAGCACACCGAAAGAATATTGATATTGTGCCACTTGTGGGACCATCGTCGCTTATGATGGCGTTGATGGCATCGGGTTTTAATGGGCAGAATTTCAGCTTTGTGGGATATCTGCCTATCGATAAAAACGAACGAATTAAGGCTATCAAAAAGATGGAGGAACGTGTGTTTAAAGATAATCAGACACAGATATTTATAGAGGCACCATATCGCAACAATCAGTTGTTGCAAACATTGGCGGATACTTGTTCGGCAAACACCTTGGTGTGTGTGGCTTGTGATATTAGTTTAAACACTCAGTATATCAAAACTATGTCTGCCAAAAAGTGGAAATCGTGTAAAGAAAACTTCCATAAGCGAAACACAGTGTTTTTGATTTATAAATAGAATGAAGGTATATTATAGAACTTTTAAAGACCATATGAGAATAATATATACATATAATGCTAAATATGAAAAAAACTAAATATGTTAAGAGTGTATTATTTGTCCTATTCATTTTTAACGCCTTTATTTGCAAGTCTCAAAAAGAGGAATTTTCTTCTTTTTTGAAGACGTTTTCTGTTGATTCTGTCTTTCAAAAGAGCAGGATTAAGTTTCCTATACCAGTGGTTTCATGGGATTATGATACTGATGATGAAAAAACAATCTACTTGTCTTCGACAGATTATCGTTATTTTCCTGTCATTGATTTAAGTAATGCCAATTGCATAGATGATGGTTTTTACTTTTTTTATCCGAATATGGAAACGAATGTTCCTTTAACGGATATGGTGTTACAAATATCTGGAATAACAGATATGTATGTGAAATATTATTTCAAACTCATTGATGATAAGTGGTATTTGGTGAAGTATTTTAACTATGATTTAGATTGAATATGAAATTGATAAAACGAATGAAATATGGGAAAGGTTAGTCGTATAGTATTTGTCTTTATCGCAGTTGTATTATTAATCTTTTATTACATTGTTGGAGGATTTCCTATTGTGATAGAAAATCCTGATTTACTAAATGATTATGAGAAAAGAATTATTTGTTCAGAAATTTCACTAGATAGCGTTGTTAACCCACTTATTGATCTTGATTTTTCGTTAGGGGATAATGTTGTCTTTATTGTTTGCGAATTTGGAGATTGTGAATATAATGCTTATCCTGAGGGGATTTCAAAGCGAAGAGTATTGTATTGTAAAAATAATGAGGTATTGCAAAAATTGAGAGATAATTTCAACTTGAGAGTAACAGGTTGTGATATCTCTACAGTAACTACCCGATTGTTATGTTATAAAGACAAAGAATTAGTCTATTGTGATAGTTTTAATATTGAAACTCATTCTATGGGTGTACAATCTCCAATATTTGGCTATGCTGAATTTATGGATAAAAAGGAAATGGTGAATATTCTTGGATTGTTTAAACCTTATAAAGGAATGTTTTTGTATATGAAATAAGATAGTTGAATGATATACTTCGAAATTATGTAATATAAAGATTTTATATATTGAGTAAATGTTTGAAAATTAATTTTGTAATTCATATCGATAGATAAAAGCAATTGATAAGTGTGGATATTTTTATTCCAAAAGACAGAAATAAATAGAAAAAATCGTAACTTTGCTAATTAATACGATAGAGATTGTTGTATCTATATTCTTTGTAATATTTTATCAATAAGAAATTTGGATATATAGAAACTGTAGATAAATGGGTAGCGAAAATAAGGAATTATATTGGATAGCATTAAGTATGATACCCGGCGTTGGGTGCAAGACTGCACATCAGTTGCTGGAGGTGGTTGAAGACCCTGAAAACCTTTTTATGGAAACACGTAAGGGGCTTGAGGCTATATTTGCCAAACGAACAAATATAATAGATGCCATATTGTCGAAATCGATGTTTGCCGAAGCTGAAAAGGAGATAAAATATGCAACTATAAATAATGTAAAGATATTGACATACAATAGTCCCGAATACCCACAAAGGTTGAAACGTGCCGAATGTAGCGACAATCCCATTGTGCTATATTATAGAGGAACTGCCAACCTTAATGCTCAAAAGATAATAAGTATAGTGGGTACCCGCAAAGCTACCGATTATGGACATCGTGTGGTAGAGGAGCTTATAGCTGATGTTAAGAACGAAAATGTGATGATAGTTAGTGGCTTGGCTTATGGTATAGATACTCTTGCACATCGCATGGCGTTGCATAATGGTTTGCCTACGGTGGGAGTGTTGGGACATGGATTGGATATGATTTATCCGAGCGAGAACATAAGCCTTGCTCGCGAAATGCTAACTAATGGCGGTTTGCTTACCGAATATATGACAGGTACCAAGATAGACCCTCACAATTTTCCGTCGCGCAATAGAATAATAGCAGCCTTGTCGGATGCTGTAGTGGTGGTTGAAGCTGCCAAAAAAGGTGGTGCACTTATTACCGCCGAAGTGGCAGGAAGTTATAATAGAGATGTTTTTGCAGTACCCGGAGGGGTGTATGACCAATATTCGGAAGGGTGCAACAACTTGATAAGAAACAATAAGGCACATCTTATGCAGTCGGCACAAGATTTGTTTTATATAATGGGGTGGAAAAAGAATGCCAAACGAAAAAATATTCAAACGTCGATGTTTGTAGAACTAACGCCCGAACAAAAGATAATATACGACTTGCTGTTGCAAAATAGAGAGCTTACATTAGACGAAATTTCGCTAAAATGTGACTTATCTTTGCCAAAAATAGCATCAATATTGCTTACTTTGGAGCTAAAAAATATAATAAAATGCCTTCCGGGTAAGATGTATAAAATAATGTAAATAAATAATATAACCAAAAGGTGTAGATTTTTTTTTAGAAAATGCTTTCACGATTCAAAATAATATCGTAAATTCGCAGATTATTACAGATACAAAAAAATACAAACAATATAATATGAAAACTGAATGTAAAGGTAAGATTTCGCAGATAATAGGAGCGGTAGTGGACGTAACATTTGATGATGGCGTAACGTTGCCCAATATTTATGATGCATTGGTGGTAAAACGCCCCGATGGTACAGAAGTGATATTTGAATGCCAACAAGATATTGGCGAAAACACAATGCGTACCATAGCCATGGATACTACCGACGGCCTTCAACGAGGTATGGAAGTAATATCGTTGGGAGGTCCTATATCGATGCCTGTGGGTGAAAATATCAATGGACGTTTGTTTAATGTGATAGGTAATGCCATTGATGGTATGCCTAATCCCGAACACGAAAAGAGATATGGCATACACCGCGAACCACCTAAGTTTGAAAATCTATCTACAAGTCAAGAAATATTATATACCGGTATTAAGGTAATTGACCTTATACAACCATTCTCGAAAGGTGGAAAAATTGGATTGTTTGGCGGTGCAGGAGTTGGTAAGACCGTGTTGATTATGGAACTTATCAACAACATAGCCAAAAAATATTCCGGTATGTCGGTATTTACAGGTGTGGGCGAACGTACCCGCGAAGGCAACGACCTATTGCGTGAAATGATAGAATCGGGAGTAATCCAATACGGCGAAGATTTTGAGAAGAGCATGGCAGAAGGCGATTGGGATTTGAGCAAGATAGATACCGAAAAACTAAAAGATTCGAAATGTACCTTGGTGTTTGGTCAGATGAATGAACCACCGGGAGCACGTGCACGTGTGGCATTGTCGGGACTTACATTGGCCGAATATTTCCGCGATGGCGACGAAAAAACAGGTGGTAGGGATATATTGCTATTTATCGACAATATATTCCGTTTCACGCAAGCCGGTTCCGAAGTGTCGGCATTGCTTGGACGTATGCCTTCGGCAGTGGGTTACCAACCTACGTTGGCTACCGAAATGGGGTTGATGCAAGAACGTATCACATCTACTAAACGTGGTTCTATCACATCGGTGCAAGCTGTGTATGTGCCTGCCGACGACCTTACCGACCCCGCTCCGGCTACTACTTTCGCTCACCTCGACGCTCAAACAGTGTTGAGTAGAAAGATATCGGAATTGGGTATTTATCCCGCTGTGGATCCTTTGGATTCTACTTCCAGAATATTGTCGCCAAATATAGTGGGAGAATTGCACTATAATACTGCACAACGTGTAAAAGAGATACTTCAACGCTACAACGAGTTGCAAGATATTATTGCTATATTGGGTATGGAAGAACTTTCTGACGAAGATAAATTGGTGGTATCGCGTGCTCGTCGTGTACAACGTTTCTTGTCGCAACCATTTACTGTGGCTGAGGCATTTACCGGTTTGGAAGGAAAGTTTGTAACTATCGAAGAGACCATCAAAGGTTTCAATATGATACTTGATGGTGAGGTTGACCACTTGCCCGAAGCAGCATTTATGCTTGTGGGTTCGATAGAAGAAGCCATCGAAAAGGGTGAAAAACTTTTGGCAGAAGCTAATAAAAAATAATGAACCATGAAGGTAAAGATAATAAAACCTGATGCAAATGTGTATGAAGGCGATGTGTCGTTGATACAACTGCCGGGAGTAGATGGTTTGTTTGAGATATTAAATAATCATGCTCCTATAATATCGGCTTTGCAAAAAGGTAAGATACGTGTAGTAGACAGCGAAAACCGAACACTATACTTCGATATTAATTCGGGAGTGGTGAAAGGTGAAAAAAACGATATTTTGATATTAGTACAATAATATACGTCTCTAACCTCGGATGTTTTGTCCGAGGTTTTTTTCTTTCTTTCTTTAGAATCTTTTAAGTGAATAAAATAGAAATGAATATTTGTTTGGTAGCAAACGAATATTTGAGTAATCGTTGGTATGCTTTTTTTTTGAAGTGTAGAAATATGGAACGATAAAATGAATGAATTACGGTAATTTTTGGGCAGTGTTAGGACAATAAAAACGCAGTAGTTAAGTTATTGTTTGGTAATAGAAAAATAGAAGATAAAGATGATAAAGAAATTGATATATTTGCTATTGTTGTTGAGTGTGTTTAACGTTGCTTATTGTCAGGATTTGGACGAAGAGATAGGCGAAGGCGTTACTTTTGAAGACAACAAGCATTATCCTCGTGTGAATGTGGTTCCGTATGACAATGATAAGGTTGCAAAGTTATTGAAATATAAAGAGTCGTCGGCTTACAAGAGTTTGAATGGTAGTTGGCAGTTTGCATTAAAGATAGGAGAAGTAATAGGTCGGCAAGATGTAAACATAGATAGTTTGAACGTAGCAAGTTGGTCTTCGCTTAATGTTCCCGGTTGTTGGCAAACGAATGGAAAACAGATAAAGGCATTACCCCTAAAAAATATGCTCAGCGTGCAATCGGTAGAAAATCCCGTTGGCTTGTATTTTAAAGAAATAGAAATAGGCGAGGAGTGGAAGGAGCAGATATGTTACTTATATATAGGTGCAGCTCGTGGTGCATACACTGTGTGGGTGAATGGCAAATATGTGGGCTATAGCGAAGATAGTAAAACCCCATCGGAATTTGATATTACACCATATCTTGTATGGGATAAGAAAGGTGTGAAGAAGAATAATATATTGATTCAACTACAGAGCGTTAGCAGTGGTACATTATTGGAGTCGAAGATACCATTGTCGCTTACCGGGATAGAACGAGAAGTGGCATTGTATGCCAAACCAATATGTAATGTGTCGGATTATTCGATACAATGCGACTATATACAGTCTACTGGTGCAGGTAAGATAGAGATGACCGTAAGCCTCGAAAACCATAAGAAGAAAGGTGAATATTATGTAGAAGTAATGGTTCTTAACGATAAGGGTAAAGAGGTGGACAGAATGGGAAAGTGGGCCGAATTTGAAAAACGATTTGCGACTGATGTCAACTTTACTCGAACATTTGCAAAGGTGGAACCATGGGACGAATATAATCCCAATCTTTACACAGTCATTATTCGATTGAAGAATAAGGATATGGCAATAGAGGAGATGATGGCAACAAAAGTGGGATTTCGCAATATCGATTATTCTAAAGGAATACTTACGATAAATGGTCATAAGGTAAAGATAAGAGGAGTGGTATATTCTGATTACACAGCTATGATGGGAGGCTTTTCGGAAAAGAAAATGAGAGAAGAATTGCAAATGATGAAAGATAATAACATCAATGCAGTAAGAGTAGCTTATTTTCCTGCACACCCTGCCTTTTACGATTTATGCGACGAGTATGGTATATATGTGTTTAATGAAGCTAATATTCAGCCATATCATTTTGATAGAACATTGTCGACCAACAAAGATTATTCATCGGCATTCGTCAGCAGGGTAAGGAATGTGTATGAACGAGACAAAAATCACCCTTCAGTGATAGCTTGGTCGCTTGGCGATGCTAATGAAAATGGAATATGTTTCGAAGATGCATACGTGTTTTTGCGACAAAAAGACAAGGTGCGTCCTATAGTTTTCAACGGAACCGAAACCGGAACAAACACCGACTTTGTGTTTACCAAGCATAAAACCATCAACGATATATATGCTTTTTTGCAAAAGCGTCAATTGCAATCGTTGATAATGAGCGAGTATGGAAGTACTCAAGGTAATTCGTTTGGTGGTGGCACTAATGAGATGTGGAAACTGATAGGCCAAAACGAGATGTTGCAAGGCGGTTTTATAGCCTTTTGGAATGATATGGAGATATACGACAGTCAAAGGGGTGAAGATGTGAAAATATATGGTATAGTAGATAGCAAGGGAGTAACTAAGCCTTATTTGCCGGAGATTAAAAAGTTGCATGGGTTTATAGAAGTGGAGTATGTGGATAAGCGAAAGGGACGTTTTAAGGTAAAGAACAATCACGAGTATAAGAGCTTGAAAGACTTTAGAATGGAGTATATGATATTTTCTAATTTGAAGCCTGCTGTGGTGTCGGGCGATATACCATTGACTACCAAAGTTGGCGAGTCGACCGATTTTGAGTTGCAAATACCACAGTTGAAAGCTTATGCAGGCGAAGAGTATTTTATACGTTTCTCGTTAAAGGAACGAAATAACACTAAAACTCGTAAGCGTGGATATGAATATGACTTTGTGGAATTTTCTATAGATATGCCCACATTTAGAAAACAAGAACTTAAACCATACGAAAAAACGGAGTTGCAAATGCAAGAGCAAAATGTTGCCGAAAGGGTAGAAGCTATAGAGGTGGAAGAATTGAATATTAAAAATATAAACAATATACTTCAAGTGTTTAATGAAGGTATGGAATTTGAATTTGATATAAGTACCGGACAAATAAAATCGCTGAAGTATGATGGTAAAAATGTATTTGTTTCGTCGCCAAAAATGAACTTTGGCAAGCGATATACAAACAACGAAATAGCCAATAAAAACCTATCTGCACACTGGGAGAATATAGGTTTGAACAATCTCACACGAGTATTGCAAGGTGTTACATATAAACAAAACGATAAGTATACTGTAAATATCGATGTGGTGGTAAGTTATCAAAATTACCAAGGGATAAAACTTTTTGATGTTATGCAAACAATAGTTGTATATTGCACAGGCGATGTATTGATTGAAAATAATGTAATAGTAGCCGATATAGTGCGAAATATTCCTCGTGTGGGTATGGCATTCGAGGTGTCTGATATATTTTCGGACGTGCAATGGTTTGGCTACGATTGTGAAACCTATATCGATCGTAAGAAAGGAGCAAAGATGGGTACATATAAAGCAAAATTATCCGATATGTTGTGCCCATACGAGCAAAAGCAATCGAGTGGCAATCGCACCGATACAAGATGGATGAGTGTGGGAGGCGAAAATGTGGGGATATTTTTCGATGCCATAGACAGTATTTTTGATTTTAGTATCGAATTAGATGATAATAACAATAAATCTAATAGTTACATAGTTAACTTTGATTATAAAAATGTTGGTGTGGGTAATGGCGAGGCATTGCCCATTGATGAAGAAATGCTTCTGAAAGATAGAAAGTATAACTTTAAAGTGCGATTTGTGGCATACGAAAACAAGAATCATAGTCCTTTCGATTTTAGAATGATAAAGCTACCTGTGATAGAAAGTAATATTTTGTCGATACCTTTGATTAGTAAAGATTTGAAACGTTTTGACTCGCCTATGACTATAACATTGTCGAGTGTAGAGAATGCCGAAATAAGATATACTTTAGATGGAAGCGAGCCAACCGAAACATCTACATTATACAAGAAACCATTTGTGATAGATAAGTCTACCGAAGTGAAAGCACGTTCGTTCAAGAAAGGATATACACCTTCGTTGGTGGCTAAAGAACTATTTAGTTATAATTTTATAGAGTCTATCACATACGAAAACAAACCCAATACACCATACAATAAAAATATGGAGAAAGTTCTGTTTGATGGAGAATTTGGTAATACTGATGATTTGGAGCGAGGTTGGCTTGGATTTTCCGGTTCCGATTTTGTGGTGGTGGTAAAATTGTTGCGACCAATAGATTTAAAGAATGTGGCAGTGGCATTTGCTCATGTGCCGGAAAATTGGGTGTTTGCTCCAAAGAATGTTGAAGTATTAGTATCGTCTGATAGTGTAAATTATTCTGAACCTTATACTATACCAAATATATTTAAATCAGAAGATGAAGCACAAAATGTATCGCAATTGGTACATTCGCTTATACCTATCAATCACGACGGAGTAAAATATATAAAAATAGTGGCGCATTCGATAAAAAAGATACCTATGTGGCACGAAGCTAAGGGATTGAGACCTTGGATAATGATAGACGAAATACAAATAATGGAAAATAATAAATAAAAATATATGGCACTGAAAAGTTCGAAAACCAATATAGTGAAACCTGAAAATACCTATCAGGTAATGATAAACGAAGAAAATGTAAGTACAACATATCTTATACAGAATGCAACTATAGTAAACGAAGGTAAAGTGTTTGAGGCATCGTTGCTTATGGAGAATGGAGTGATAACCGAAATTTCGGATAGCATACTATCGACAGAAGAAATGATAGTTATAGATGCCAAGGGTAAGTATTTGTTGCCCGGTGTTATAGATACTCATGTGCATTTTCGTGATCCGGGTATGACACATAAAGCCGACTTTGAGTCGGAGAGTATGGCGGCAGTGGCAGGAGGTGTAACATCGGTGGTGGATATGCCCAATACTAAACCTCAAACAACTACCAAGGAACTATTGGATGATAAAAAACACATAGCATCAGAAAAATCGTTGGTAAACTATGGCTTTATGCTTGGTGCTACAAATGCTAATATTGATGAGTTGTTGGCAATAGATAAAAGCGAATATGCTGCAATAAAGTTGTTTTTGGGTTCTTCTACAGGTAATATGTTGGTGAACGACTCTGATGTGTTGGATAGGCTATTTAGAGATGCCGGAAAACTTATAGTGGCACATTGCGAAAACGAAGAGGTGATAAATGCCAATACAGAATATTACAAAAAACTATATGGAGATAATCCTCATCCATCGGTTCATGCTAAAATAAGAGATGAAGAAGCATGTTATCGTTCTTCGGAAAAGGCAATCGGTTTGGCAAAAAAATATGCTACAAGATTTCATTTGGCTCATCTTTCCACCAAGAAAGAATTGGAATTATTGTCGAATGATATTTTGGAAAATAAACATATTACAGCCGAAGTAACTCCCAATCATCTATGGTTTAGTAGCGAAGATTACGACGTGAAAGGTAATAAGATACGTTGTAATCCGTCGATAAAAACAATAGAAGATAGGAATGCACTGATGAAGGCATTGGAAGAGGGTGTGATAGATACTGTGGCTACCGATCATGCTCCACACCTTTTGAGCGAAAAGGAAGTTCCGTACTATCAATCTGTATCGGGTATGCCATCAATACAGCACTCGTTGTTGATGATGCTTGAACTATGGAAACAAGGTAAAGTAAAGATAGAGACTATTGTTGATAAGATGTGTCATAACCAGGCTGCTATATTTGGTATAAAAGATAGGGGATTTATTCGTGAGGGCTATCATGCTGATCTGGTACTAATAGATGTTGAAAACACTACATTAGTATCGAACGATAGCTTGTTGTATAAATGCAAGTGGTCGCCTGTCGAAGGGTATACGTTCCATAGCAGGATAGAAAAAACATTTGTGAATGGCAATCTCATATATAATGATGGTAAGATAATAAATAAAAGCAAAGGAAATCAATTATCTTTCCAAACTATTTGAAAAGCAAGAAAAAATGTGTAATTTTGCATTTCTGTTTGAAGCATTGTGAAATTACTATAACGAACATATTCAGTTAGATATAAGAATAAAATATATATTGATATGAAGATAGCAGTGGTTGGAGCAACCGGATTGGTGGGAAATGAAATGCTTAAGGTGTTAGAAGAGCAAGGTTTTGCTCGTTCGGAATATGAAATTATTGTGGCAGCATCAGCCAAATCGGTGGGTAAAGAAATAGATTTTGCAAATAGAAAACTTACAGTGGTCTCGGTTGAAGATGCAATATCGCAAAAGCCTGATTATGCTTTGTTTTCAGCAGGAGCATCTACTTCTAAGCAATATGCACCAATGTTTGCAAGCAATGGTACCATTGTTATCGACAATAGTTCGGCTTGGCGTAAAGATAAAGATATACCTCTTGTTATTCCTGAGGTAAATTCTGCCGCAATAAAAGCAACCGATAAGATAATTGCAAACCCCAATTGTAGTACCATTCAAATGGTGTTGGCTATATCGCAGTTGCATTTTAAATATAAGATAAAGCGTCTGGTAATATCTACATATCAGAGTGTTACCGGTACAGGTGTGAAAGCTATTCAACAACTCGAAAACGAAGAGCGAGGCATACAAGATGATGCTTTGAGAGTGTACCCACATCCTATTCATAGAAACCTATTCCCTCATGGTGGCGATTTTCAGGCAGATGGATATACCACCGAAGAACAAAAGTTGGTAGACGAAACACGCAAAATATTGGGCGACCAATCTATTGCCATAACAGCCACTGTGGTTAGAGTTCCGGTTATGGGAGGGCATAGCGAGAGTGTAAATATAGAATTTTGCAACGATTACGTATTGGAAGATGTGGTAGAAACGTTGAAAAATACAAAAGGTGTGTGTGTAGAAGACGATATAGAACACAATGTATATCCAATGCCAATTTATGCACAAGGCAAGAACGAAGTGTTTGTGGGAAGAATAAGAAGAGATTATTCACAACCCAATAGTTTGAATATATGGGTTGTAGCTGATAATATTAGAAAAGGTGCTGCAACCAATGCTGTACAAATAATGAAACATTTAATAGAAAGATAGTAGTGATTATGAAACATAAAATGATATCACCATCGTTGCTTTCGGCAGATTTTGGTAATTTGCAACGAGATGTGGAAATGATAAATAATAGTGCTGCCGATTGGTTTCATGTTGATGTTATGGATGGTGTGTTTGTTCCTAACATCTCGTTTGGACAACCTGTGATAAAGTTTATCAAAAAGCATGCACAAAAAACTTTAGACGTGCATTTGATGATAGTAGACCCCGATAGATATGTGGAAAGTTTTAAGCAAGTGGGTGCCGATATTCTTACAGTGCATTACGAAGCATGCACACATCTTCATCGTACCATAGCTCATATCAAGGATAGTGGTATGAAAGCAGGTGTAGTACTTAATCCTCACACTCCGGTATTGTTGTTAGAAGATATTGTTCAAGACTGTGATTTAGTATTGCTTATGAGTGTCAACCCGGGTTTTGGAGGACAAAAGTATATCGAGAATACATATAATAAAATCATACAGTTAGATGAGCTTCGAAACAGAAAGAACCCTGATTGTTTGATAGAAATAGATGGTGGTGTATCGGTTGACAATGCTTCGAAGTTATACGAAACCGGTGCCGATGTATTGGTAGCCGGTAGTGCAGTGTTTGGTGCTCAAGACCCAATGGTGGCTATCGAAAAAATAAAAGGATTACAATAAAATAATAATTATTAATAATTTAGCAAGACATAACTCTTATGATTTGGTTGGACATATTATTGGCTATTCCTATGGCTTGGTTTGTGTACAAGGGTGTTCGAAAAGGACTTGTGTTTGAGCTAAGTTCGTTTATCGGATTAGTGGTAGGTATATTTTGTTCTGTCAAATTTTCTAAGTATGTCAGCACTCTTATAGGTATCGAAGGAGAATATTCTGTATTGATAGCATTTTTCATCACATTTATCGCTGTGTATTTGCTTTCTTTGTTTTTGGGAAAATGTATCGAAGGATTGATAAAACTGATGAAGATGGGGGTGCTTAACAACATACTCGGAGGTGTTTTGGGTTTGCTGAAATGCGTATGTGTGCTTAGCGTGGTGCTATACTATGTATCATTGATTGATTATAAACACGTAATCATTTCCAATAAGGTAAGAGAAGAAAGTGTGTTTTATCAACCAATAGAGCGAACCGGTAATTTGTTGATAGGAGGTTTAAAAACATACGTAGAGTCGAAGAAAGCACAATCGTAAGTTTATTGTAATAACTATTCAAAATAAGTGTCAAATTAATATGATTATCAAGATTAAATATATACGTGTTTGGTTGATTTCTATGTTGATGTGCATTGTTCCCAATCTTAACGCACAGCAGCAAGATTCTTTATATTTAAACACTATTGATGCTAATAATATTACTACTATAATTGATAGTGTTTCGTATCGTACATTGGATAGTTTGTTGCAACAGATGAACTATCTAAAAGAAGAAAACAAGTCACAAGTGGAATACATTACAGTACTCGAAACAACTATCGATTCTATAAAAAAGGAAGGTGTAAAGAATGAAAATTTGCTTAAAGTAGTAGATTCATTGAATGGCGAAGTGGCTTATTTTACAGGTATAAGTAAAAAACAAACAGGTCGTATATTGTATCTGGAACGTTTGTGCGATTCGCTTATAAGTACCAACGAATCATATCAGCAACGTTTGAAAGAAAAAAACAAACTGTTGGAAGAAAAGATAACAGCACTTCAAGAAAAAGAGACTCTATTCAACGAAAAGGAAAAACTATATCAAGATGCCATAAACAACAGCAATGTGGATAAAGTAAAATTGGAAGGATTGTTGGACGTGAAAAATGTAAGCATCGAAGCCAAAGCCAAAGAAATTGAATATTTGCAAAAGAGTATTACTGAAAAAGAAATATCGCTTGACAGACAAATGGCCGATTATCAAAAGGTAACCATAGAAAGAGAACACTACCGCCTGCTTGTGGATACACTTAGAATAAAACTTAACGAGGCTGAACGTACAATACTTAAAACCAACGAGGCTCTTAAATATACCGAACGTAGGGCAGTCGAGGCCGAAGCTCAAATAAAGCAAGCGACCAACAAAAAGAAAAAGGTGAGGGTAATACAAGGTTTGGCTATGCGTTTGTATCGTACCCCCGATTGGAGTACACGTCCTGTGCAAATAGAAAAGCCTGATGGCACCGGATTGGAAACGGTTTACAGGATAACCAATAAAAATGCCGGAGCTGTTGAATTTGACTTTATTACCGGTGCTTCGGTTATGCTTTGGGATCTTACTCATTATTTCAACACTTCGGTAAAAGATACTATAACCAATATTCCAAAGAAAATAAAACGTTTCGACCAAGAGTTTTCTTACGATCTTGGATTATACATAGGCTTTGGAGGTTCTAATCTTTTCAAAAACTTCTATATAGGTCCTTCGTTTAAGTTTATAGATTTCTTCCATGTGGCTGTAGGTGCCAATGTGGCTGAATATGAGGCGTTGGTAGATGGATTCAATGAAGGTGATGAGTTGCCTGCCGGTTTCTCCATCGACGATCAAACTACAGATGTATGGAAAGTAACTTTATTTTTGAGTATAAGTTTAGACCTTGACTTTTTGTCTTACATAAAAAAATAATATAGAGATATGCTTGATGAAAAAATACCACAATGGGTGGCAGTAAAAACTATGTCGCGACACGAAAAGGTTGTACATGATGCTTTGAAAGCTAAAGAGTATGAGGTGTATTTGCCTCTAAAAAGAGAGTTGCGTAAAAGGAGCGATAGAAAAACATGGGTTCAAGTGCCACTTATTTCTACCTACGTGTTTTGTAAGATAATAAAAAAGGATTTATTTTGGGTAAACAACGAAAAGAGTGTGTCGAAGGTGGTAGAGTTTGGTGGCAGTGTGGCTATAGTATCAGAAGAAGAGATAGAAGCTATGAAATTGCTTGTTAATTCGGCAACAGAGTTGTATGTAAAAAACATATTAGACCTAAGAAAAGGGAAAAAGGTAAGAATATTGTCGGGAGAATGTGAAGGCTTGGAAGGATATATTATAAATGATTGTAAAGATGGTAATTTTGCAGTAAAGATAGAGTCTCTTTCGATAATGATACAAACAACCATAGAAAAAGAGTATTTGCAAATAATTGAATAATAACATATGAATCTATTAATTATGAAAACATTTCTTTTGTCGTGTTTTGCTGCTTTATTGGCTTTGATAGGACTAAACAACTGTGCTGTTGCAACAAATAGTGATGTAATAACCCAAAATGTAAGGGTGTTGGAATTCTATAAGATAGAGGTCAATGGCATAGACGCTCAAATACGTTATTCGCAGTCCGATATTAATGAGGTGAATGTTACCACCAACGAGTATCTTCACGATATGCTTAGCATAGTGGTAGACGTTAACACATTGGTGATAAAACCAACAGATAAGTACAAAAAGAACCGAAAAAAAGCCACTTGTTTGATTATAGACATAACATCTACAAACATAGAGATGATAAAAAATAATAGCAATTCTAACATACAGTTTATGACCGAGATAAACACTCCCGAACTAAGAATAGAAAATATAGGAAAAGGCAGTATATCGGGTATGAAATCGGTAGATGTTGGTGTGTTGGAAATAGAAAATACCAATGCAGGAAACATTACTATGGTGGGAAAGATAGAGAAAGCCGAAATCTTGTTGTTGGGTACCGGTAAATTAAACTTAGAAAACTGCTCGATAAAACGTTGCAAATGCGAGCATTCAGGAGTGGGAGATGTCTATGTATATGCTGTAGATACTTTGGATGTGAATATATTTGGCAAAGGTAACGTATACTATATGGGCGAGCCAAAAATAAAACAAGAAATATTAGGAACAGGCAGATTGATAAAACGTTAATAAAGATATGAAAAAAAGAATATTACAAAAAGCATTGATAATATTATTAGCACTTGGTGCCACAACTATGGTGAGTTGCAAAGACGAACCGGAGGAAGATAATATAAGTAAATACGATATAGTGTATTACAAATGGCACTTGACAAAATTTGTGGATATACCAAACAAGATAGAAAAATTTCCACAAATGAACTCCGATAATGTATATTGGATAAAGTTCGACAGTCAAAACGACAACTTTAGCGGTCGCACTTACTCCAACTCCATAAAAGGATTGTACCAAATGAATGTAGAAAATAAAACACTTGTTTTCAGTAATCTAACTACCGGAAATGCCCTTGAGCTATACGATGGCGACAAGTTTTTTAGCACATTATCACTTATCCAAAACTTTCATCTATCGGGCGACACTTTACGTCTGCTATACAACAATAAGATGAATTATATGCAGTTCGAAAAAATAGAATAGCATTTTTATTGATTATTGGCACAGTTGCCCTCCCTGAATAGGATATATATCTTACCTCAAAAAAGATATATATCCTATTTTGTTAATATGTATATATTATCTACCTAACATATATATGAAAAACAGCCTCCACACTTGCTGTCCCAAACCATGCGGTTTAGCCATCAAAAGTGCCATAGTTTTGATCCGTAACTATGGCACTTTTGGGTCGTAAACCACAGGGTTATGAATGCCAAACCGCATGGTTATGATTTATATCCTTTACCTGCCGGTTGAGAAGCTTGATACTATGGTTGTAAATCTTGATGTAAAGAGTGAAAAAGTGGCACTTTTTGAGGTAGAATGTGGCACTTTTTACTTTAAAAAGTGCCACTTTTTACCAAAAATATGGCACATTTTCGATGAAAACCTCAAAGTTTGCAACGATAACCTCAAGGATTGCGACGAAAAGGTAAAGGAATTTTTGTCTCATTAGAACATTATCCCACAATCGTAGGGTACAAGCACTTTACCTGTCATATCTGTTAAGCGATGTTCTTCTTGGCTGAATATGAATTTTACAGATGTTCCATTTCGTTTCACCTGTACTTTTTCTTCGACCAACCCTAACCAATCGTTCCAAAAATAGGCTGTTAGTTCGGCAGTGCTATCGCTTGTTATTTCTACCTTGTTTTTGATTGGTGGTAACTCTTCCAACTTACTTTTCAATTCTTGTGCTATTTTATTCCTGCCTACATAAAAACTTGATATTACCTCATCTTTTACCGAAAACACCAACCATGATTCAGAATAATAAGAGTGCCAATATCTAAGTAAATATCTGTTTGATACCTCTAATTGGAAAGCGCTCCAAATACCTTCGGGAGTAAACTCCACATTCATATAATCGAGTATGTTTTCACTCTTTTTTAATGATAGTTTCTTTCTTTGTTTTGGTTTATCTGCTTTTCTACAGTAATAATGAGCTATACCACCCAATCCCCCTCTACTATAAACCACATCCAACACATAGCCTGTTTTCATACTGACACCTTCCAAATGTGTCAATATTGTATCTATATTTCTCACGCTTTTTACTGCCTTACAGCTATCTATCAATTCATCATTTTTTTTATTTAACGTCTTATTTAAGCTATTTACAGCTTTTCTATAGTCTATATATATTTCTCTGTACGAATCTATATAATTCGGCGTTGCGATCTTGAGTTGCCTTTCCCAAATATGATTACCTTTAATACTATACCAACGGTTATACATCTCCAATGTGTCAATATAACAATTGGAACTTATAGTCAGTACGGTGTCAAATCTCTCAAATCCTACACCTCTAAACGTCAGTGTATATCTCCCGTTGGGAATACTATCTATATAATATCTACCACCAAGGTCGGTTTGACAGCCTCCTATGTGTATTCTTTCTGTAGTATCCATTAATATTACATTCATAAAAGGCTCTGCAGCTAATTTATTCTCGGAATACCTTGCCATAACACAGCCTTTTACACTATACAGCTTTTCTTGAGCAAATGCTACTATGGGTAATAGAGTAAGTAGAAGTGCTATAATCTTATGTTTCATAATGATATATTTTAGTTTATTATTACGCCACAATTGTAGGGTACAAGCACTTTGCCTGTCATATCTGTTTGGTCATATTTTTCTTGAGTAAATAAGAATTTTACAGATGTACCTTCTCGTTTTACTTGCACTTTCTCTTCTACCAACCCTAACCAATTGTTCCAAAAATAGGCTGTAAGTTCGGCAGTGCTATCGCTTATTATTTCTACCTTGTTTTTGATTGGAGGCAACTCTTCCAACTTGCCTTTCAATTCTTGTGCTGTTTTATTTCTGCCAACATAAAAACTTGATATTATCTCATCTTTTATAGAGAACACCAACCACGATTCGGAATAATAACCAGTCCCGAATTTATACAAATATCTGTTCGATATTTCCAATTGGAAGGCACTCCAAATTCCCTCGGGAGTAAACTCCACATTCATATAATTGAGTATGTTTTCACCCTTTATCATAGGAGGGTTCTTGCATTTTTTTGCCTCATTAGTCCTATGACAATAATAATGAGTGCCACCTCCTACGCCACCATAGTAATAATATACATCTAATACATAACCTGCTTTCAAACTTACTCCTCTCAAGTGAGTTAATATTGTATTTATATTTCTCACTCTCTTTAATGCATTATGAAGTTCTTTATAAGGGTGTTGTATTTTTTTATCCAATGTCTTGTTAAAATCGTTTACTGCCGTTCTGTAATCTATGTATATTTCTCTGTATATATCAGCGTAGTCCGGAACACCTATTTCGAGTTGTCTTTCCCATATACGATTACCATTTATATTATACCAACGATTATATATTTTCACAGTATCGATACTGTAATCGGAATTTATAGTCAATATTGTATCATAACTCTCACTCCCTATAGCACTGACACTTAATAAATATCTTCCTTTGGGGATACTGTCTATATAATACATGCCATCAAAATCGGTTTTGCAATCTCCTATGTGTATCTTTTCTGTAGTATCTGTCACTATTACATTCATAAAGGGTTCAGGATATGATTCATTCTCAGAATTTCTTATCACAACACAACCTTTTATACTATACAGATTTTCTTGAGCAAATGCTACTATTGGTAGCAATATTATTAACAATGTTATAATCTTATGTTTCATATATCGCAATTTTCTATATTAACTATGCGACTGCAAAATTACACATTTTTATTCAATAAATACGCTGTATTGGATAAAAAATGCACACTTTTTTCAAACCTTTCTACTAATAATGGATAAAAGAGTAGGAGGGAGTAGCCCGTTGTTTTCCTTGAGCAAATGGTTGCGAAGCTTGATGCTATGGTTGAAAACTTTGAGGTAAGGTGTGAAAAAGTGTGATCGTTTGGGGTAAACGATCACATCGTTTACCCCAAACGATCACACCATTTCGATGAAAACCTCAAGCTTTGCAACGAAAAGGTAAAGTTTTACAACGAAAAGGTAAAGAAATTTTTGTCTTATTAAAATAATATTCCACACTTGTAGGGTACTAAAACTTTATATGATGTACGGGGATCGGGCTTCTCTTTGTTGTAGAATATAAATCTTACGGACTTCCCATCTTGCTCTACAAACACCTTTTCTTCAATCAATCCTTGCCAATCATTCCAAAAATAGGCTGTAAGTTCGGCTGTACTATCGCTCGTTATTATTACTTGGTTTTTTAGTGGCAGTAGTTGCATTATCTTGTTTTTTGCTTCTTGTTTCTTTTCGTTCCGTTTTCCAAGACATGATGTTATTTCTTCTGTCGAAAATATTATAGAGAGAGCATCATAACAATAACTGCAAGTAATAGGTCTATAAAAATACGACTTTTTCAGTTGAAACGCACTCCATATTCCTTGTGGAGTGAAGTCTACTTCAATGTATTCGTCCATCGTGTAAAGTTTGGTTATAGCTTTCTTTTTGCTAAACTTTTTGTGCATAACAATGCCCGAACCATATTCATACTTAGCTTTCCATCCTGCTTTAATATGTATTCCCTTTAGCGGAGATAGTAACGAATCTATGTTATAAGTAAGGTTTCCATCTTTTTTATAGAACCGGTTCAGAGCTTTTCTATATTCGAAGTATGTTTGTTCGTAAAAGTTAGTGTAGGTGCTATATCTCTTATTTTGAACTATATTTATGTAATACTCCACTATTTTGTTCATCTTCCAGTAGAATATTGTATCCATATTCGTGTTGGATTCTATAGTTAATAATGTGTCGAATTTATCATATCCTATGTATCTAAGATTTAGAGTGTATTCTCCTTTTGGGATATTATAGATATGGTATTTTCCATTAGTATCAGTCTGACAACCACCCACTATTTTTCCTGTACTGTCTGTCAGCATGACGTTTACAAATGGTACTGCACATAAATTATCATCAATATCAAAATCATTCTCTATGATATATCCTTCAATGCTGTATAATTCTTCCTGTGCAAATGTCGCTATAGGTAACAGAGTAAGTAGAAGTGCTATAATCTTATGTTTCATGATGATATATTTTTAAAACATTACTCCACAATTGTAGGGTACTAAAACTTTATATGATGTACGGGGATCGGGCTTCTCTTTGTTGTAATGAATAAATTGCACTGTTTCGTCTATACGTTTCACATGTACCTTTTCTTCTACAAGTCCTTTCCATTCACTCCAATAGTAATATGTTATGCTGGCATTGTCGGAATTTATTATCTTTATTTTATTTTTGATAGGAGGCACTTCGTTCAGCTTTTGCCAAAGGTCTTTATTAAATTTATCGTATTTAGATACGCTATGTAAAATTTCATCTTCTACCGAAAATACATGCCACGATTCAAAATAATAAGTATGCCACGACTTAAATAAATATCTCTTGGATACATTAAGCAGAAAAGCACTCCAAATACCTTCGGGTGTAAAATCTACATTCATATAATTCAGTATATTGTCGTTAAAGTATTTTGAGCATTCTTTATTCAATTTTGGCTCATTGGTTTTGCGACAATAATAGTGTGCTAAACCATTACCCCAATTAGAAGAATGAAATATATCTAACACATATCCGGGTTTTAAACTGATGTCTTTCAAATGAGTTAGCATTACATTTACATTCTCTATGTCGTTCAGAGTGTCAACAAAATCTTCAAACGATGCACCTCTGTCTTCAATACGCTTTTGCAATTCTTCGTTCAAGCTATCTACAGTTTTTCTATAATCTATGTATATTTCTCTGTAGAAATCTGAATAATCAGGTGTTGGCATCTTGAGTTGTCTTTGCCAAATATAATGGTCGGCAATGTGTAAATCTGTATTGTTACGTATATTTAATGTGTCAAAGTCACAAACCGAGTCTATGGTAATTATCGTATCGGTATAGCTATCAATACTCCATGCAAAAACCAATCTATATGTCCCTTTGGGAATATCAGTAGCTTCAAAATATCCATTGCTATCCATCGTAAATTCGGAAACAAGAGCTTCATTTGTATCTTTCACCTGCATATAGGAAAAACCATACGCAAAAGGATTATTTATAATTCCTTTAATGGAAACTGTTTCAATATTATTCTTTGAGGTTGTAGTATTAGTCTTATCGCTCCTTTTGGTAGTGCAACATACAGAACTTACTCCAATAACAACTGAAATAAAAATAATTAACTTTTTCATTTTACGACTATTTTATTTATAACAAACTAATTATAGCTATATTGGTATGTAACTATAGTGATTTTGATTTGCAAAATTACACATTTTTATTCAATAAATACGCTGTATTGGATAAAAATGTATGTTTTTAAACCTTTCTACTAATAATGAGTGAAAGATTAGGAGGGAGTAGCCCGTTGTTTTCCCTGAGCAAACGGTTGCGAAGCTTGATGCTATGGTTGAAAACTTTGAGGTAGGGTGCGAAAAAGTGTGTCCTTTTAGGGTAAAAAGAGTGTCTTTTTAGTGCAAAAAGACACTCTTTTTTGATGAAAACCTCAACCTTTGCAACGATAAAATTAAGGATTGCAACGGTAAGGTAAAGGAATTTTTTGGGAATAAAGTATTCTGATACATTAGTAACAGAGTTGGCTTATGTAATCTTCTGACTTTTATTATTCAAACAATAAAACCAAAAACGTAGCGTTAGTTCGGTATTAAACAAAAAAAATAGAATGATTATGAAGAAAATATTTTTCGTGTGTGTTGCTGTTATTGCATTGGCAGCATGCAAGAGCGGAAGTCGCAACGGAGTTACAGTTTGTAAGAGTAAAATACAAAATATTACTCCTGCGAAAATAGTACCTCTACCTAAAGAAATAGACTTTGAAGAGATAGCAAATACGTGGAAAATTTTTGCTAAAATCCCTTATGATAGTTTGAATGACCATCAGCGTGACATCATTGATTTATGTGAGATTGATGACGTACTTATGCATTTCTATTCAGCTTCGTGTAGTTGGTATTGTGGTGGCATTATAGACACAGTGGTTGCTTCTTCATGCAAAAATGCTGACCAATTCGGAAATTATGAGGGATACAATACTCACGATTGGAATATCTATAGTGCATGGGTTACGAATTTAAACAACAGTGGTGTAGGCGAATCTATTACATATACATTTCCTGGTAATTGTCCTCGTATAACTACGATTATTATTTTAAATGGATATACCTGCGATACGAATGATTGGCAAGACTATTCGCGTGTAAAGAAACTTAAGATGTATTATGATGGTAAACCATACGCCATATTAGAACTTCAAGATACTCGAGATGAACAAGATTTTAAAGTTGGTTTGTTGGGATATCGTGATATAGAGCACCCTCAATGGACATTGCAATTCGAAATACTTGAAGTATACCCTGGTAGAAAATATCAAAACACCGCCATCACAGAGCTATATTTTGATGGAGTGGATGTTCATTGATAAAAATACTATTGTAACAAGATTGTTTTTTATTGTTTTGCTCGTTACAATAGTGGTGGTATAAGTTCTTCTTTTGTCTTTCGTTAAAACTTCCAAGCCGGGATAACATTTATGCTGTAGCCTCGCTTTTCTATTGTGCGTTCGTCGTTGGCGGTAACTATGGTTAGGTTTTTGCATTTCAGTTCTTCGGCACATTCCACTATGCTGTCCACTTCGCGTTTCTCGGTCTTGGGGTTGCTTAGGTCGTAGCATACTTGTATAAGGCGTTCTATGGTGGTGCCATTGCGGGTTACGAAGTCCGTTTCTTTGTCGTTTCTCGATTTGTAGTAGAATAGTGTTTTTTCGGTCTTGTAGCCTCGGCGTAAGAGTTCGATAAATATGTAGTTTTCGAGTAGTCGACCCATGTTTTCGCTTAGGTTGAATGCCTTGGCTGTTACAAAACCATTGTCGATAACGTATATCTTTTGTGCCGATTTCTTCATCACTTTCAGTTTGTTGTTGTAGCGTGGCAGGTAAAAGAAAAGATAAGGCTCGTGTAGGTAGTCCATAAATTTCTTTGTGGTGGTAGTGCTACTTAGGTTCAAAGCCTTGGCAACATCGTTGGCCGAAAGTGAGTTGCAAAAGTTCGAAAGCAGGTATAGTGCAACGTCGTTTAGCTCGGTGGTGTTTCTTACGTTGTGCCTTTTCGATACATCTTTCCACACTATGGAGTCGAACAATGTGTTGAGGTAGTTTTGGGTTATGCTGCGTGTTGCTATGGTTTCGGGATAGCCACCGTTTTTCAAATAATCGGTGATGGCTATATAATCGGTGTGGGCATAGCTCGTCCATTGCAAATATTCCGCAAAGCAGAACGGCAACATCTCCACTTGTATATATCTGCCTGTAAGCACTGTTGCCATTTCGCTACTCAGCATCTTGGCATTGCTGCCGGTTATCACAAGGTTTTTGCCTCGGCGGTATAGCTTGGAAACCCATAGGTCCCAGTTCTCCAAATTCTGTATCTCGTCCAGTAGTATATATTCATATCCTTGGTATACATCGTCCAATGTTTGCATAACAAGGTCTTCGTCCCATTTTGAAAGCAGTTGGTTATCGTCGAAGTTGAGGTAGGCAAAGTTGGAGTCTTTTAGTAGCAACAATGCGTATGTGGACTTACCCACACGGCGTGGACCGCTTATTAGTTTTATAAGCGGATTGCTTAGCAGCTCCTGTTTGTTATATTTTGTGTCCCTATCCAGATAAGGGCGAGCCATCAAGCTATCACGTTCATTGCGTTGGTTTAGTATCGTATTTCTCATATACCGTACATTAAGTTTGCGACTGCAAAATTACACATTTTTATTCAATAAATGCGTTATATTGGATAAAAAAGTGCATTTTTTATCCAATACAACACTTAAAATGGATAAAAAAGCAACATATTTCAATGAAAAACGCAAGGCACGCAAAAGATAAATATTTGGTCCGAACCTGAAGTTTTTAGAAGTTGCCTATAGCTATATATTTAAAAAACGGTGAAAGTGGTTGATGTAAATATATATGATTTAGGTGAAAAATATTGAAATAAATTTGGTTTATAACGAAATGATTAGTAACTTTGCAAGGTCTTTTGGACTACAAATAGAGCTACAAAAATACTTAATTTCTACTATTATAGATTATAAAATTATGAACATTCATTGAGAAATCAATAAAGATACTTTGTCTTGCACCAAAAAAAAGTTTATACGATAGTTAACAAAGGTAACAATCTAAATCAGCAGATCATAAAGCATTCAAATGCTAAAATCGTATTTTTTTATTTTCCATGTTGTGATTTGCCCATTTGTTTCGCCTAATAAAGCAAACAAATGTTCAACATTATAAAATTTCAAAGAAATATGAATTATGGATAACAGCGAGCAAAGGTTTAAAGAAATGATATGTCGGCATAAGGATTTTATATGGCATATTTGTAGTAGTTATCGTATGGGTGCAGCATGGGAGGTGAGTGATATGTTTCAGGAAGTGTTGTGTATGTTATGGCGATATTATCCTCAGTTTGATGGTCGAAGTGGCGAGCGAACATGGATATACAAGGTGGCCAACAATACTCTGATATCTCTGAAACGCAGAGCAGCAAACCGCCAACAGACCGATGATGCTATTCCCGAAGGATGCTACAATGACGATAAGACCGAATATAACGACTTTATGCGACTTATCGAAACACTGGAAGAAAAAGATTACAGCATAGTAAAAGCTCATCTTGATGGTTTTGATTATGCCGAGATTGCCCAAATGGTGGAAATATCGGTGGCAGCAGTGTCGATGAGGCTTAGCCGTGCAAAACAAAAACTACGTAAAATGTATGAAGATGGAAAATAGAGATTTTGAAAAGCAATGGAACAATTGCAAAGAAGTTTATGCAAAGGCAAAATGTCCGTTGGGCAACAACGAACTAGAAGAATTTATCAATCGAGCAATGATGGAAACGCAGCATACTGCCGCCAAGCCAAATGCCAAGAGTAGAAGGCTTTGGGTATGGAGTATCTCGGCTGTGGCAGCATGTATGGCAATGCTACTAGTGGTAAATACCGTAGTGGCCAAGCCTGCTGATGAATTTCAACGCATAACCATTGATGGGCAGGAAATAATATTTGCCTGCAACAACGGGTGTTCGCCCGAAAATACAGTAGAAATGTTTAACAGTATAATAAAGTAAAGAGTATGAAACGAATATTTTTATTGCTAATGATGGCAGCAGTAGTGCTATCGTGCGAAAGAAACGAGATGGAAAGCCCTTACACCACAGCAGCCAAAGAGATATATAAAAAGTATGCTCCACGCGAAAACCTTACAGTGGCACTCTTGGGCGAGTACAAAGGCTATAATGCCGTAATGCTGCAAGCCCATACCGACGAAGAGTGGGAGTTTATATGTAAAGAGTTTGACATAGACCCCGAAAAGAAGAAGGACATCGATGACGACTCGACTAAAGAGAAGAAGAATCTTGATTTGGGCGATACACTGCAGTTTGAAGTTGAAGGCTTGGGTGATATACTGAAGATAATAATAGAAACAGCTTTGGATTCTGTAGAGGAAGAAGTTAAGGCTTTAGCAAAAGAAGAGAGTGACACTTCGATATACTCTAACTTTGATGCTAAGAGAAAGGAAATAAAAGATAAAATGGCTAAAGATCAACTATTCGGAGAAGATAAACAGCAACGTGTGTGTAGCTACGATGTGGAAAAGCGAATTCTTTGGGTATATTATTACAATAGTTTTACTGAACTTAACCATATGACTAAGGATATGTTTGATGCTGCTAGCAAAGGTGAAGAGTTTGAACAAACAACAACGTTGTAATTATGAAGAATGCATTAATGATATTAACGTCCCTATTGATAACAATTGCCACTATGGCACAAACGGGGCGATACGAGGTTAAGGGATGTTCGCTAAAATTTTCGATAGAAAATACCGATACTGTTTTTAACCTTGATAATGATGCTACTCTGTTTGCCTTGTTTGCAACCGTATTTCAATTCAAAGCTTTTGATATTGAACCTAAGATAATAGAGATAACACCTTCGGAAATAAGAGCCTGCAACAAGGAAGGAGAAGTTGTGGATAGCGTCGCAATACAATTGGTGTCGAAGAAGAAAAACAAATGGATATACTCCGATGGGGTAGAGCTACAACGTAAAAGCAAAGACGAATATACATTGATAGTGGATTCTGAAAAGATAATAGAATTTCACCTTATACCACTGAAGGAAAGGGACTAAAACGCCTACAGATAATCCCGATTATTTATCCCATATATGTAGTGTTGAGCTATATGTATGGGATAAATGAATTACAAGTTAATCTAAAAAATTACATGATTACTACAAATCATATACTTTTTCCTACAAAGAAATGAATATTGCCGATTCCTTTCTTTGTTAAAATAACTTCGGCGAAGTCAACAACTCAAAAGTTTCAAAGAACATTCTTCGATTATTCCGAACCTAAAGTTTTTTTAAGTTTCCTATAGCTTGTCGAAGTAACCACCTACGCCACATAGGGGAATGTTCTCCATCCATTCTTGGTTTCGGTAGGGCAGCATCGAGCAGCGGAGTCCTCGCATACCACTGCCGGCAAAGTCCACGTTGATGAATTGCGACAGCGATTTACTTTTTACATTTTCTTCGGCTTTCACTTCTACGGGCACAATCCGCTCCGATGTTTGCACCACAAAGTCTATTTCCATTGTCGAACCCTCTTTGGTGTAATAGTATATCGGAAACTTTTGATGATTGGCTTTTGATTTATAACTTACACATTTTCTTTGATATAACAAAATAAATTACATTTTTATGGGGGAATAATACTAGTTTTGTTACACTTTTAAGGGGGAATAATGTTGGTTTTGTTACACTTTTATGAGGGAATAATATTGGTTTTGTTACGATGTGGATAATTGTTTTTGTCGTTGTTATGCAATTTGATTTGAGTTTATCACTACAACACCGATAAAAGAGTAGGAGGGAGTAGCCCGTTGTTTTCCTTGAGCAAGCGGTTGCGAAGTTTGATGCTATGGTTGAAAACCTTGAGGTAAGGTGTGAAAAAGTGTGTCCTTTTAGGGTAAAAGAGTGTCTTTTTGGGGTAAAAAGACACTCTTTTTTAGGTGAAAAGACACTCTTTTTTGATGAAAACCTCAAGCTTTGCAACGAAAAGATCAAGGAATTTTATCCCAAATCAGACATTAGAATAGGATAACTGATATGAGCAATACACAATACTTTATGGCAGATAATTTCTACTGGCTGTCATTAGAAAAATCAAGATCTAATGTATTGTACAATAATTATATATGTCATAAATCTAAGCATCAAAAACTTCTAATGACCGATTGGGGTTTATTAGAGATAAATTTGAAATCCTTTATTTGTATTGTTTAGTATAAACAAACGGTTTAAAGTGGTTGAGTTAAACCGTTTGTTGTTGGTAAATTTCTTAGTTCTCAATTTTTTTTAGGGTGTCTTTAGGTAAACTCTATAAATCACCATACGTTTGCTTGCAGTTGTTTGATATGGTATTTTATGATATAGGTTGTTTATCTGTCGATTGCGTAGTGACATTTGGGATGTTTATTTTTTGAATTTACTGAATGTATATAGTTTTATATGTTATTATAAGCTATAATAGTATTTTCTAATTTTTTCGGCCATTAAGGTTCTGCGCTTTTCGAGGAATTCTCCATAACTAGTGTGATCCATCTCGAACACATCCTCAGGAATACAGTTCATAGCAAGGTTTTGCTTCAACTCATCAAGTTTTGTGATTGAGCCGCATTCAACAACCTTTGTATCGCACTGCTTTAACGCCTTTTGGAAATAATTTGCTGGAGCTTGTTTGCCAATAGACACGTTCACAGGGCGGTCTAGGTATGCATAGTTTGCCTCCTGGTTGTACTGGTTTTTCTCGAAACCATTATCTTTGAGATACTGCTTAGGGAAGATATGGTGAACATCGCCACTCAGCTCAATAAGCTCCTTAACGCGGACATTTTGAGATAACAACGAAGTATCATTGAAGTACACCTGTGCAGCCAAATATACGAGGTATGTAGGATTGTTTGTCGATGGGTTTGTCAAATCTTGCGGAATCTGCACCTTCCAGAAGTTTTCCGAAAGAATTGCCGCCTCAATATTTTTCAATGTTTTAACAACTCCTATCTCGCTAATTTGTCGCAAATCTTTTGCGAATGCCGATTCCGGGGAACTGCTATATCTACCTGTCAAAACCGAAAGAACATACCAACGTTGTACAACTCTCTTTATCTCTGATACAGAGACTTCTTTGCTCTCGTGCAAAATCAAATAAAGTGCATACGCAAAGTCGATGGCCATATTCGAGTTTATCAACTTATTGCTAATAAATCCCGCAGATTTTATGGCAATAACAAACTGCTTGAAGTTGTTCATGTTGATAAATTCGGCAACACCCTTATATAGTTTATTGTAAGTATCTTCGATAATTTCTTCCTTAAATTCACGGGTATCAAAATCACGACCAGACAACATTTTTACCAACTCAGCCAACTTTGCTCGCTGGAATTGGTGCATGAATGCAACACGGATAATATCATCGCACTGTGGATCATAGACTGTTTCTCTATCATCTTTGAGCCACTTCAAATTCTTGATATAACCTTCAGGCTTGTTGCAGAACTCCTTGTCGTGCGAAAGAATATATTCGTAGTAAGACGGATCAACGGCAAGGTGACTGAAATAGTCGATAACTTTGCGCAAAGTATTGCCACCATGAGCCTCATCAGCTGCAATTTTAGACATTACGAAATCGCCCTGATTCAATGTTGTCCCCTTTGAGTTAATACGCACGAAAATATCAGTTACTATATCTATTTCAAGTGCTTCCGATAGCTCTATGATGCCAATAGATTGGTTTCGAATAGTATTGAGTTTTGTTAAAACACTATCCAGTCCTTTCGGACTAATAATGTCTGAATTTGCTTTACAATATTCTGTAACAAACTCATACCTATTAAATTCATCGCTAAAAATTTTCGCAATATCTGGTATCCAATGCTTACTTTTTAAGTGAGCAGGCGTTTGCACAGCAAATAATTCCGCCTCATCCTCACCCGACAATGCAGCAATAGGATTGAATGCGATCTTTACACGACAAAGTTTGTACTCCTCGTTGTATATTTCTCTCTCTGCAATGGCCGTCATCAACGCAGTAATGCGTTGCTGGCCATCTATGAGTATCTTTTTACCCGAAGATATGGTACCATCTTTGAGTTTGACATTTGGATTCTTCCATAGAATTATATAACCTACGGGAAAACCCCTATATAGCGAATCCATGAGATCACGTACTTGCTTACTTTTCCATACAAAGGGGCGTTGAATTTCTGGAATGGCGATATCATTAGCTTTAATTAGTCCAAGAATAGCACTAACTGTCATTGAGGTTGTAGTAAATTTTTCACAATTCATAACTATATTTTTATTTTATATGTTGATTGAATCAAATCTATATAGGTTCTAAAAATTCACGTTCAAGCAAAACAGAGAACCTGCCTTTTACTATTTAGCTCGAATTTTTGGTTTGCAAAATTAAACAATTAATCTTACATACACAAGATAAACGGAATAAATTTTATACTCTTTCCCTTACCTCCATTTCAAATTATCGAGAAAACTATATCGTTTATGTGGGAAGAAAAGTTGGCGTAAGGTCGTTACGTCATTGCCGTAACGGCGTTACGCTAATGCCGTTATGGCGTTACGCTATTGGCGTAAGGTCGTTACGCTAATGCCGTAACGGCGTTACGCACAAATCTCTTCACAACAAATAAAATATCATCTCTCGGATTTTGCCAGTCGTTTGCTCAGATTTTTATTTAGATTGCTGTTCTTGAGGTGTTTCTTCGCTTTACTTGTCTATTTCTATTTAGATCCCTCCATATCAAAAAAAATAATTGTTTCTTGTTCATTATTTTCAAATCTATATTCCTCATATCTTTGTATTTTAGGCAACTTCTAAAAATTGCTTTGCAAGTGATTTGCGGATTTTTCTAGAGACGTACCGAGGTGCGTCTTTGCAATGCATAGCGGGCTATGCGATTGAAAAAGAAATAGAAAGATTACAACAAAAAATGCAACGTTGCGATTAAGCGAGTAAAGAGCAATGCCTAAGCATTAGCTCTTTCGAGCGATAGCAACATCGACGAAGTCAACGCACGCAAAAGTTCAGGAAAGAGTGTATAAACTTAGTACGAACGTGGAATTTTTAGAAGTTGCCTTTACAATAAATACCCCACACTTAGCCATCAAAACTATGTGAGTTTTAACCCAAAAGTGCCATACTTTTGGGTCGAGAGTATGGCACTTTTGAAGTGTAAGTTACGTGGATTTTTTTCCATGTAAGATACATTCAACGAATTTGTAGTAAATAATAATGTTATAAAGAAGTATAGTCTTCGTTTAACAGGGCATTTATCTTATCTATTACACCATCTTTTGACAATCCCCTCAATTCATATCGTTCTCCATTCCATTTTAATTCATTAGAAAATGCAATATTTTTCAAGTCTATTTCAGTATTGCCGTTTCCTGGTCTTAAAAACAATTGCACATCCCAATCATCTTCTTTTGTTCTGTTATAATGAACATCAATTGCAACTTGAAATCCGTTCCATTCTTTATCAAACACAAGCGCTGTCAATTCATATTCCCAAAGCCACATTTTCCAACCTTTATAATCAATCCCTTCGTCTTTACTTAATGCAATTCTAGAGCCAGGCATCAGTTCGAGATACATACAGAATGTTTCAAGTTCCAAGTATGTCGTTGCAATTTTTTTCTTAACAAGGCAATAGGAACTGTTCCATTCTTGGATGTTTTTTTGCTCACAATAAGTCAACAATTCTGGATGCTTTACGAACCGATAGAACTTATCAGTAATATTTGCGTAATCATCAATCATTTTTTGAAGTGTAACGCCATTCAACAACTCGTCAAAGAAACATTTGAACTTATCTTTATTGTCTTTGATAAGCACTTGCCAATCGCTCCATTCCCAACCAAAACATTTATTTGTATTGCCTCTGAAAACACGTGGAAAATCCTTCAACTCTCGTGTCAATAATGCCCTACGAGTATTATCAATATTTGCGTCGTCGCATTCACCAGCAAACACCTCTGCAAATTTTTCAGCATATTTATTGAACTTGTCTAAATCAAAAACCTGTGTATTATCAGTTGCCCATTCTATCATAGGAAGAATCTCGCCAGACCAAATATTATGTTCCTGAGCTTCCCAAAATGCGACTTCCACTGGTTCTCTATCTATGCTGTTTTTAAGGATTTCAAGTTTCTTCTTTTCTTCATCAGTCAGAATCTGTTTGGAAATATTAGAAACATCTACGCTTGGATCTATCAAATCAACTAAATCTCCGTTTTTATCCAAAATCAAATCGATAATCTTGATTGTATCGCCAACTAACGTATTTACTGCTTTCGATACATTATCTATACGAATCAGATTCTTAAAAAACTCATAAATTCGTTTTGCGTTCCTCTGCTTGTTTGTATCTGATTCAATAGAAGAAATATTCTCGTAAACATATTTCAGCACCGGCAACAGAACAAAACAATAATTTTGACTAATAGCATTTCGATTGTTCACTGCATTGTTAACCGAAGGAGACAAATAATCTTTCACAAAAGAGAATCCTCTTTGGTCAACAATCCATATCAATGCCTTCCAATAATTATATATCTTTTCAAATGAAATCTCTTTGTATGGAAAGTCGCAATGTTTACCTTGTAGAATAAGTTGTATTAGTTTTTTTATGCTATCCGACTGTTCTTCCTTAGGTGCATCTTTATCCACCTGTTCAATAATAGAAATCCAACGCAAGAATTCCGCAAACCCCGCATCGGCTGTGTCATTATCAGCCTTTCTTTTTTGCCAAAACCAAGTTTCAATTTCCTCCCAACATTCATCTACACACTTTCCTCCATTTTTAAAACCAGTGTTGTTTTTCTCTTGTAAAACTAGAGGTTTCAAATTTTGAGTAGAAGAAAGTGATTCGCCTGTCGTATTGATTACCACAAAAGTTTCTTCGCCATTTTTTCGATTTTCCATATCAAAATAGAGGAAGGTGACTTTATTTAAAAGCCACTCTCCAAACTCAACACAATTAGGATTCGCCTCTTTTAGTATCGATTCAATTTTTGCAAGAGCCTTCAGCATACTTTGAATACTTGGATCCAAATTATAATAATCAAAATACCAATCGGCAGACTTGATATTTTCAACTTTATCAGTATTCTCAATAAAAAATTTACAAACCAAATCACTTAAGAAATAAAGAGATGATTCACGAATCGCATAATTCAAGTATGGTTCCTTGTCATCGTGTTTGTATTCAAAGTCCGAAATAAGATAACGACGAAATTTTCCATCCGTAAGCAGAGTGTCTTCTTTATGTTCAATGGTATTCTTATTAATCATACCCAAAAGGAGATACAGTGTTGTCAATCGTTGCTGACCATCGCACAGTTGAATGTGATTGGCAGGAACTTCGTAGCCATAGAACAATCCAAGATTAAGGCTGTCATTTATAGTTTTATAGTCAATGAATTGAGCCAATAGATTATTGACAAAGCCTGATACCAACTCTCCCTTTTCGTCAGTACTTTTGGTATTGTTTTCATCGCCCCAACAATAGTCACGCTGTAGATCGGGGATGATTATGCGTCTTTCTCCGGAAAAAAGTTCTGCAAGGGTGTATGTTTCCCCTGTTATGAAGTTTATCTTATTTGCCATAGTATTTTTCAAATTCTTTTAATGTTTGGTATTTGTTTTGTGCTATTTGCTCCCCCTTCCATTCTGATTGAGCAAACTTATATATAGTATGTAAAAGATGACGACTTTTAAATATCGTTTTTTTCTTTTTATCATTATCATCAGGAGCCATGAAGAACATCGACTTCTTCTCTTCAAATGAACTGTCGTTAAACGCAGAATTATCATCCTTATATAGCAACACAAGATTACCTATGGAATGTTCACTAGCTTCTATTCTAACACTGTTTTCAAAACATCTGTAAGATGCTCTTGCTATATATCCATCAGATTTGCTGGGTAATTTTGCAAAAACATCCACCTTCCCATTCTTATCCACCTTCCCATTCTTTATAATTCTTTTTCCATTTTCAAACTCTTTGTGCAGTACTTTTGATTTAGGATAAATATGTTCTAATGAGCGCCCTCTGGAATCCTTTCTGTCCCAAATGGAAAAATCAAATTTCCGACCTTTCCCTTCTTCTTGTTTGTTATCCTCATCAATATTCAATCTTAACAAAAGACGAAATGCCTCCTCAGAATACTCATTATACAAATTATTACTCTCTAATATTTTATATAACTCGTCATATTTTTCATCAAACTTATCTGTATCATTTTCAACTATCTGCTTATGAGCCAATCCAAGAAATGACCGTTTATAGTATTTCTCTAAATCTTCATCCGACGGTTTACTCTCTCCAACAAAATACCATTTTACAAACTCATTGGCATTGCCTATTCCTATTCTTAGGATTGCCCCAACCCAATTATAGATTTTAGGGTTGTTGAATGCGTCTTCAAATCTTTTCTGTAATCTTCTTAGTCCATCAAATGTTTTCTTGGCATCAATAGGGTTCTGCTCATGCAAAAATTCATTCTTAAAAACATCAAAAGAAAGTTCTTTGTCCTTGTCTTTAGTTTGCAAATAAGATGAAACCAAATAACCCATCACATTTGAGCATCTGAACAACTTCTTCACATCATCACGATTCCACCACTGAAGCCATTTGTCCCACTCTCGAGCATAACGACTGCGCAACATATTGTTGTCCCACTCAATGGCATTTTTTTCTTTTTCCCCTTTTTTGTCAAAATCAGAGTCGTTGAGCGATGCCAAGCGTAGTAATTCAGCCTTGATTAGTTCTTCACTCTTCATCTCCGCTTTGCTACCATTCATCATCGAAAATACCTTTGTGGCTTTATCATCTGGAATATCTATATACAGAAACCTGACATAGTCGAGAATATAATTGCAAAACTCTTCTTTTTCAATCTGTTTCAAATAGTAATCAATGGTTTGCAACGTTTTTTTGAAGAAATATATGTCTTGGTATTTCTCGTTTGGATTTTCAGAAAAATCTGTTTTGTTTATATCTAAATCAGAAAGAAACTTGTAGGATTCCTCTCTAATAGTATATTTCATATTAACATTTCCATTGTATCCCAAATATTTCAAAAGGAGATAAAAAAATGTTGTGCGTTGTTGCCCATCAATAAGTATGATTTCTTTGTCATTTTCTGTTACAGTAATGCCCTGTATAAAAATTGGCATATTATTCTTAAAGCCAGGAATCAAAGATTTTTCAAGCATATATGATACTGCATCCAAATCCTTTCCTTTTGATTTTTTCCCCCAAACATACCCTCGTTGATAGTTAGGAATCACAAAAGTTTTTCCTTTCTCAAGGTATTCTCTTAATGTTATTGTTGCATTCATAATTGTATTTTTTACGTCCAATTTTCCACTCATCATGCGAATAAATAACAGATCCAGGTCGCACTAACGAGAAAGATATTCGTTATCTACATTGATTTTTTATTGTTCCAACCATCGGTCTTACAACCGACACATATTTATTAATCAAAATTTGTAGCGGAAGTAATGAAGTAATACTTTATATTTTTTCAGAATTTGAAAACCCATTAAATGAATTAATTTGTTTATATTTTCTTTAATAAAAAGTTGTGCATATCAATTATTTTTTTGTACTTTTATAGTGTAAATCAATTAAATGCAGATAATAGATATATACACAACGTTTACGCAAAGTACGGAAAAATTCTTGATATATGCAAACTCTTCTCGAAAAATTTAGTTACTACCCTACCTTATCTCCACTCCAAATTATCGAGAAAACTATTTTGTTTATGTGGGAAGAAAAGTTGGCGTAAGGTCGTTACGTCATTGCCGTAACGGCGTTACGCTACTGCCGTTATGGCGTTACGCTATTGACGTAAGGTCGTTACGCTAATGCCGTGAGGTCGTTACGCACAAATCTCTTCCCAATAAATAAAATATCATCTCTCGGATTTTGCCAGTTGTTTGCTCAGATTTTTATTTAGATTGCTGTTCGTTGGCTAGCAGATACTCCACTACACTTTTCCAGTCGGGGTATTGGGCGGAGCCGAATTGTATCCATTCTCCTTCAAAGTCTTTGGTGCCGTTTTTGTCGCGGTCGTCTATCAGTATGTCGCCTTTACATAGGTGCTTGCAGTGGGTGATAATCATGCGTTTGTGAAACACGTCGTCGAGGTAGCGAGTTACCCATTTTACTTTGTCGCTCCACGCCGAGGGGTTGTTCCATGGTGCTGTGGATAGTATGTAGCAGTCGTAGTGCTCGCTTAGTTTATGCACTGCTTCTATGGCTCCGGGCATAGGCTCCATAAGGCCGAATATACCGGGTATCTCGTCGTAGCGACCTTCGTATTCTTTAAGTGTTTCGGCACTTTGCTTGGCTATGCCTGTTTCAAAATCTACAAGCACGCCGTCCATATCAAAATATAAGCGTTTCTTATTCATGGCTGTTTCGGTTTTTATTGGTTAATAACGGAGATTTTGTTTATATATTGTTTTTTCACTTTCTTTGTGTATGCAAATGCTGTTGGGTCTATTTCGGTGGTTGGGTTTTGCAGGTGTATGTTTTCGAGCGATGTGCATCGTGCAAAGCAGTTGGCCGGAATGTTGGTTACGGATTGAGGAATGTGTATCTCGTGCAGTGCTGTGCAGTTTATAAAAGCACTTGGTAATATGGCGTTTACGCTGTGTGGCAGTTCTATATAGGCTAGCGCTGTGCACGAGCCGAAGGCATTGCAGCCGATAGTGCTCAGGCCGGTGGGGAGCGATACGCTTTGTAGCGATGTGCAGGAGTGGAAGCACATGGCTGGTATGAAGTCTATCTGTGCTTGGATATCTACATTGGTCAGTTTGCTGCAGTGTGCAAAAGCACTGTAGCTTAACACTTTTATTGATTCGGGTATGGTAATGCTTTTTAGAGAACGACAGTGTTCGAAGGCGTGGGCAGTTATGTGTTGCAACGACTGTGGCAGTGTTACGTTGCGTAGCATACGGCAGTTGGCAAAAGCTTTGAGGCCTATGGTAATAAGGCTGTTTGGAAGCTCGATGGTGCGTAGTTGTTTGCAGTCGCAGAAGGCGTTGTCGCATATTACTTGCACGCTGTCTTTTACGGTGTATGACTTAACTTTGCTGTCGGTCATTTTTATCAAGCGTAGGCCATCTGCACTATATATGCAATCAAACTCGTCTTTGATAGTTGCTAAGATATCGTTTTCTGTTCTGCTCGATTTTATTGAGCTCATTACTTCGTGCATTGTTTCGGCTTTCTTTTCAAAATTCATCATATCGTTATTATTTTTTATTGTTACAGGTATATATAAAATGAAATGGGAAAAAATTAAACAGAAACAGAGTTTTTTTCGTTTTTAATCTTTTTTTTGATATTGAGTGTCGATATCATATTGAGTGATATTCACTTTTGGTATTGTATCACAATCTTTTAATTATTCTTCAGTTGTGGCGTTTGTTTGGTTTTGTTCTTCGACGTATTCTAATATGTCTTTAAGTCGGTGTATTGTTCTTCTTTTTATTTTTTCCATCATGGGATCGGTGCCATACACAAGGTCTGTGCTTTTGCAAGAGGTAGGGCCACACTTTAGTTCGTATTCAATACCGTTGTACGATATTGAGCTGAACATAAGTATGTGTGCGTAGGCATCTATTATGGTATTACCGGCTCTGGGCATACAGTTGAATATGTTTAATTCAAGCTTGTCGATGTCGAACTCTTCGTCGGTTTCTATTTCGCAGTAGTAGTGTGCTTTGTTTTCGAATATGCGTACACCCACTATGTCTTTTTCGAACTCCCAATCTTTTGTACCAACGCAATATGTACTTACTTTGTCGGTGTTTATATTTTGGTAGTTTACTTCGATGTCTAAGTCGTAGATTTCGTCGTCCAAAGCCATACCGCAATAGTCTTTTTCAAAGTCCATCATGCCATCGGTCTTTATGCCACAATAGTCAAATTCGGTGCCTAAAAAGGAAATTTTAATTGTATTCATGTTTTCTGTTGTTTTTGTTGTTTTGTTTATGATAAAAATATTAGTTGTCTGTTATTTATAATTCTCTTTTTCCAATCTTTGTAGCAATTTGTTGGCTTTTATTCGGAATGCGTATCCGCTATAGCCTACCCTGTATATGTCTTTGCCAAACTGCTCTTTGTTATAATTTTGTCCAAGGTTGTTGGCTATGGTGGCGTTTATGTGGCTCAGTACAGATGTTGGTATAGTTATTTCTATATCGTATCTATCGTCCTTGTATGTAATGCAATAGTCTTGCATATCCGCTGCAAAGGCGTTGCACCATTCTGCCACTTTGATATGAGGGTTCCACCTAAACGAGGGTTGTTCCATATCTTGTTTTTCCCAATATTGGCACTCCAAACCATTGTTTGTAACGGTGGCAAAAACAAACGAAGAGCGTTCGTATTCGAAGGCAATATATTTTATAAAGTCAGGCGTAATATTGAAGAGGATATATCTTTGGCCATCACTATCTATGTAATATGCAGTGTTTGCCAACTTCTTGTCGATATTGCTTATATCGCTTTTCAGGTGGCGTTTCTTTTTCTCTATCTTGTTCAATATCTCGTCATTAGATTCTTTGCAGCTTATAATGCCTATAGTTTTTACAAAGTCGTATCTTTTCATAATTCTTGTCTTTTCCTATTATATAAATGAAAAGCAGGAAAAATTAAAAGAAAGGTTATATTTTTTGGACAGTGAATGCTTGACTGGTAATAAGTTGAAAAAAAACTATAATTTTTGTTCGATGTTTTGAAATAATTGAGTACCTTTGCAAAATCAAATTTGAGCTTAATCGGTTAAGGTAAGTTCTCCGTTGAACTCAATGATAGAATATATTTTTTTTAGAACTTACCACCTTAAAATATATTTATTATGACAGTTAAAAGAATAATTATTGTACTATTAAGTGTTGTGTTTTTGGGAAGTGCCGATATTCAGGCACAAGAAGAAGGTTTTTTTAAGGAATTGGAAATCGATATATCTGCTTCGCCAAAAGCTATTGTAGCAGACGAATCTATCAGTATTTCATCCAAGAATTTGGCTGTGCGATACAGATGTAACGACAATCTATCGATAGGCATAGGAACTGCCCTTGCCCATATATCTATTTCGGATCTTTCTGCTTCGTACGTTCCTTTTTATTTATCAACACGTTATGGTTTTACACCGGATAATAAAGTATCGCCTTATTCATTAGTAAATGTTGGTGCTTCGACTTTCGGAAACGATGTTTTATTTCAAGCTAGAATAGCAGCCGGTATAAATATTTCGTTGGCAGATAATTGTAGCATGTTTTTAGAAATTGGCTTGGGATATTTGGCGGAAGCATCATTTTGGTCACCTATATTTATAGGTATAAGATTTTAGATTCTTTTCAGTATATTTCCAATAGAAATTATCCCTTCCATTGTGGTTTATAACTGTATTGGAAGGGATTTTTGTTTATTAATTAGATAACTTATTATGCTTGACATGCTAATGTGAGATGCTTGACAAGAAGGTCTCCCAAGGGCGTTGGGGAGGTTTCCCAACGCCCTTGGAATATATCCCCAACGGCGTTGGGAGGGGTGCCCAACGCCGTTGGGAGATTATGTGTTCAGCCATCGTGCGTAAGCACTTCAACGTGTGGAGCTTTACACATTAAGCATGTTGATGATGTGTTCCACTATTGCCATTGTAGAACTGCTCATACGGTGACCACCTTTGGGGTCGAGGTGGATTACAAAGCCGTTGGTGTATGCTATTGTGGCATTGTCTAATGTAGCTTCTTTGCCTAGCAGTTCGTCGTTTGGCGAGAATACGGCGTGGTTGTTTATGCCCGGTATCACTTGGCGTGTGGCTTTGTAGTGGGCTATGCCTTGGCAAATTGCGGGTGTTATGTCGAAGTGGGTAGCTCCATCTTGTCGTTGACAGAAGTATTGGTGAGTGCCGTAGCCTATGTTTTTGGCAAGCGACACATCGGCATTTATTGCCGGATTGCATATTATCTTTGTGGCATTGGGGGCGTTGGCATACATGGTCATAAGTCCGCCATACGATGTACCCATAACTATTTGTGGATTATATTGGGCCACTATATCGTTTATCTTATCGATGGCTTGCCCTAATTCTTCGCCCACTTCGGGCAATATCCATTGATATTGAGGAAATAGCTTTTGCAGTTCGCGGCCTGTGTTGGAGTTGCTGCCCGATGCCAAGCCATGAATATACATGGCTGTGGGCTTACTGGTGTTTTGTTCTATCTTGTTCATCAATTGTATTAATTATTGGTTTTAAATCCTATCGACTTGTTATTTTGTTGTTTTGAGTTTAGTTTTTCGTCTTCGCACATTTCTTGTATTTGGTGTAACGTGCATTCTTGGTTGTAAAGTATGTTGTATATTTCTGTTTTTCGCACAATGTTTTCAATCTCGCCACCACTTAGGTCGTATTTTCTTGCAAGCGTATTAGCATCGTTCTCGTTTAGATTGGGTATCATGGCTTGCCATATCTTGCTTTTGGCTTCTACTGTGGGCCGTTCAAACTCTATTTTATATAAGAAACGTCTCTCGAAAGCTTTGTCTAAGTTTGCGGTCAAGTTGGTGGTGGCTATCATTATTCCGTCCAGGCTTTCCATCTCTTGCAGTATAATGTTTTGTATGGAGTTTTCCATTTTATCTACAGCACGTTCGGCACTTTCTTGGCGTATGCCTAAAACGGCATCGGCTTCGTTGAACAGCAGTATAGGTGCTTTTTTCAAGGTCTTTACATAGTTGCGATAGCGATCGAATGTACGTTTTATATTTTTTTCGCTTTCTCCAACCCACATGCTCTTTATTCTCGACACATCTATCATCATCACATCGCGGCCTGTTAGGCGACTTATCTGGTTTACAGTTTCGGTTTTGCCCGTTCCCGGCGAGCCGTAGAACAAACAGGCGAAGCCTTGTCGCATACCTTTTGCTTTCAGGCGGTTTTGAATGTTGGCAAAGTTCTCTTCTTGCAACAGATTGCACAATATTGATATTTCTTTTTCTACTTTCGGACTATAATATAGTTGCTTTTCGGCAAACGATGTATGCTTTATCAGCTCTTTGGCTGTATCTTTCATCTCAATGATGTTAAATTCAGGAAACAATTTCTTTTGCACTTCATCGGTAAGGTGTAGCCTTTCGAAGTCGCATTGCCCATCAACGCATTCGGGTTCTATTATTTTCTTAGTTAGCAAAGGATTGTATTTTTCTATTATTGACTTTTGCATTCTGCGTTTGTTGGCTTTCTTAAAGTGTTCAAGATATTCTCTTTCGTATAAATATTCGTTATTTTCTATTATAAATTCCTTGCAAAATGTGTAAAACAGCAACTTATGAAAAAAGTTTAGTTTGTTTATCTCTAACTCGCGCATGGCTTTGCAGAAGTGCAAATTGCGATTGGCATTTATCAGATAATCAATCTCGTCGCATATTGTACGTTCGTCCATCTCGTCAGAGTCGTCGAGTATGTCTTCTATTTTGTCGAACAAATTGTCGATATTTGTTATGTTCAAATACTTGGAGTGATCGTATTCTTCGTTGTTTTTTATGGCGGTCAGCACCGGAATCGGCATTTTGTAGTTAGTGCTTAACTCTTTGTTTTTGCGACAATAGTCTTTACGTATCAGATACTTTTTTTCTAATTCTTCTACATCAGTGAGAAATGTAAGCAACTCGATGTTTTTGCATTGCAATGTGCGGGAAAAATCGCTTAACGAGAAGCACCCGTCCACGCCTTCGTTTGCGAATAGCGAGAAGATCAATGCTTGACGTTCGTTGATGTTCATCATCGTGCTTACATATTCAAGTTCACTGCCAGATGTTTGGAATAACTCTTTGCACAAACCGAGTTTTTCGGTATTGTTCACTATGCTGCTGATACATTCTACAATAGTTTTTGCCGGTGGATTGGTGTCGGTTTCTTTCATGATATTTTTATTGTTTAATTTATAAATTGCCTATGTATATATAATCGAAATGAGAAAAAATTAAAGGCAATTTCTAAAAACAGCTTTGTCATACGGGATATCGACTTTATAAAGGCAACTTCTAAAAATTCCACGTTTAGACTACTTCGATATTTTTTTAGAACTTTTGGGTGCTTTGCGTTGTTGACTTCGTCGATGTTGCTATCGCTCGAAAGAGCTAATGCTAAGGCATTGCTCTTTACTCGCTTAATTGCAACGTTACCGAAATCTTTCGATTTCTTTTTCAATCGTATAGCCCGCTATGCTCAATCAAAAGAAAACAGAAATCTTTCTAGCAAAATTCCATAAATTACTTGCAAAGCAATTTTTAGAAATTGCCTTAATAAATAGGGAAGCATTATCATGTTTTTTGAACTAAAGCTACTGGGTTTTGCACCACCAGGTTCTTCGAGAAGTTTTTATTTGCTATGGCTTTTTATACTATTATATATATATACCAATCCATCGACGTTGCGAGGTACTTGCAGGTCTATATAGGCACTCTCGATGGGTATTACCTTTCCTTGTTTCACTGCCGAAAGGTAGGTGTAGGGCTTGGTGTTTATAAAGTTGGCCATATCTTCTTTGCGGATAACTATATAGTCGGGGTCGGCTTCGAGCAGTGCTTCCACGCTGTAGTTCCAGCCTGTTATGTCCTCGGCAATGTTGCGAAGGCCGCATAGCTTGAATATATCGTTGATAAAGGTGTTTCCGCCTGCCGTAAAGTTTCCGCCTTTGCCATAGCCTACCACGTAATATACTGTGTGCTTATTGTTTGCCGATGTGTCGATATGGGTCGTTACCTCTTGCACTTTTCGGCGTAACGAGTCGTTGAGTTGTATGGCTTCGTTGTGGTGACCACATAGTAGTCCTATCTTTTCGATATTGTCGAACAACGCTTCGAAGTGGTCTTTCTCGCGAATGGTTACCAGTGTTATTCCTGCATTGGTCATGAGGTTTACGGTGTTTTCGCTTACCATCGAGCCTATAAGTACCAAGTCTGGTTCGAGAGACAGCAGTTTTTCGATACTGAAGTTATTGATTCCGCCAATGCTTTCCACCGAGTCTACTTGCGGGGGATAGTTACAAAAGTCGGTGCGACCCACTAGTTTATCGTCAGCCTCCAATGCATATATTATTTCGGTAATAGCGGGCGATATAGAAACAATCCGTTTTGGATTGTTGGGAACTTGCACCGTGCGATTGTAGTCGTCGGTGTAGGTATAGTAGTTGTCGGTATTATTTTTAGATGTATTGTGTTGGCAACCTACTATCACACAGGCTATTGCCACAAGTTTCAATCCAAAACGGATTAGTTTATTTATGTGTTTGTTATATTTCATTCTATGTAACGAGTAGAAGGTTAGCAGTTCATACCTCCACAGATGTTTATTACTTGTCCTGTTACATAGCTCGAAAGATCCGAACCTAAGAATACGCATACTTTTGCTACTTCGTCGGGTTCGCCACCACGGTGCAAAGGTATCTTCTTGTACCAATCTTCTTTTATGTTATCGGGAAGTACGGCAGTCATATCGGTCATGATAAATCCCGGAGCTATTGCATTGTGGCGTATGTTGCGTATACCCATTTCTTTTGCAGCACTCTTGGTGAAGCCTATTATACCGGCTTTGCTTGCCGAGTAGTTGCATTGGTTGGCATTGCCTGATACACCTACTACCGAACTTAGGTTTATAACACTGCCACCGCCTTGTTTCCACATAATGGGTTGTACGGCTTTGGTAAGGTTAAACACGGATTTTAGGTTTACGTTTATCACCATATCCCATTGTTCTTCGGTCATACGTTTAAGAGCACCGTCTTTGGTTATACCTGCATTGTTTACAAGTATGTCTATTCTTCCAAAGTCGGCTACTACGTTTTGTACCAATTCGTTCGAGCTTTCAAACGATGCTGCGTTTGATGCATAGCCTTTGGCTTGCACACCGTATGATAATAATTCTTTTTCTGTTTCTTCCATTGCTTCGTTGCGTACTAAGTCGGAGAAAGCAACATTACAACCTTCTTTGGCGTAGCGTATTGCTATAGCTTTTCCTATTCCGCGGCTTGCTCCTGTTATAAGAGCTGTTTTTCCTTCTAATAATTTCATCGTATTATTATTTTAAAGTTTGTATTCTGTTTATTTGAGTTTGCAAAGTTACGACTTTTTTTCGTATCTGCCTTCTTTTATAAAAAACCTAATTCTAATTTTGCTTCTTCGCTCATCATGTCCATAGACCATGGCGGGTCGAAAGTTATGTCCACCTGTGCGTCCTTAACGCCCTCAATCATAAGGATATTGCTACGTACTTCAATTGGGAGAGAGTCGGCCACAGGGCAGTTTGGTGCTGTTAATGTCATAGTGATAAAAACTTTGTGTTCGTCGGTTACTTCTATGCCATACACAAGACCCATATCGTATATATTTACCGGAATTTCGGGGTCGTGTACGTTTCTCAGCACGTCGATAACAGCACTTTTTATGGTTTCTTTGTTAGGTATCATGTTGTTATATGTTTTATTTGTTCATAGTAGTGTATGCCAAAGCATATAGTTTCAATTGTTTCAGCATGGCTGTAAGTCCGTTGGAACGAGTAGGAGAGAGGTGTTCTTTCAGTCCTATTTTTTCGATAAATCCAAGGTCGGCGTTCACTATGTCTTGAGGTGTTTGGTTGTTAAGCACGCGTATTAGCAAGTAGGCTATACCTTTGGTTATTACAGCATCGCTGTCGGCTGCAAACACCATTTTGCCATCAACCAAATTGGCACTAAACCACACCCTGGATTGGCAGCCTTTTATAAGATTGGCTTCGTTTTTATCTTTTTCGTCTATCATCGGACATTCTCTACCCATTTCTATAATGTAGTTGTACTTGTCCATCCAGTCTTCAAAGTTGTCAAACTCTTCTATTATTTGGTTTTCTATTTCTTTTATTGTCATTATAGTTGTGTATTTGCGTGTTTCAAAATTTCGTCTATTATCTCTCTTGTGTTTTTTAGTCGTGGTATTTTGTGTTGTCCACCCAGTTTGTTGTTGTCCTTTAGCCACTTCATAAACGTTCCGTTTGGCACAAAGTTTATAACGGGTTTTTGTAGTATAAGGTTTTTGTATCGTTTGGCTTCGTAGTCGGAGTTGGAGGCTTTTAGGGCATTGTCCAATAGTTCGGTAAACAGCTCTTTGTTGGCCGGTTCTTGTTCGAACTCTATTATCCATTCGTGTCCCACCGGTTTTTTGTCGGCCGAAAGGTATGGGGCTGCAGTGTATTCTTTTACCATACAGTTGGTTTCGGCACATGCTGTTTTTATTGCTTGGTTGGCATTGTCTTCTATAAGTTCTTCGCCACACACGTTGATGTAGTTGCGTGTACGTCCCGTTATTTGTATGCGGTATGGTGCTTTTGATGTGAATGTTACGGTGTCGCCTATAAGGTAGCGCCACAGTCCGGCGTTGGTGCTTAGCAACAGTGCATAGTTTTTGCCTATCTCCACATCTTGAAGTTGTGTTACTTTGGGCTGTTCTTTGCCTATCTCCGAGGTTTCGATAAATTCGTAGTACACTCCGTTGTTGAGCAGTAGCAACATGTCCGACACCCCGTGTTGGTCTTGTATTCCAAAGTATCCTTCCGAAGCGTTGTATACATTGACATATCGCATATCCGAGTTGGGGATAAGCTGTTTAAACTTCTGCCTGTATGGCAGGAAGTCCACTCCGCCATGGAAATAAACCTCCAAGTTTTTCCATACTTCGCCTATGTGGTTTTTACCCGTTATTTCCAAGCAACGTTGCAGTAGCAATGCCATCCACGATGGCACACCGGCAAGGCTTACAATGTTTTGTGTGCTTGTGGTTTCGGCCATTCTTATCAGTTTGCTTTCCCATTCGTTCATAAGTGCAATCTCGCGTTTGGGAACACGAAACATTTCTGCCCATCGTGGCAGATGGTCCATAATTATTGCCGACACATCACCGCAATAGTAGGGGTCCGATGGTTTGCTTTGTTTGCTGCCACCAAGGGCAAGGTTGTAGCCTCCAAATATATTGGATACCGAATACATATTACAATATATTATAAGCATATCCACACCTCCTTTGTAGTGGCATTGCTTTAGGGCTTCGTGGCTTACGGGGATAAACTTGCTCACTCGTCCCGATGTGCCACTTGATTTGGAAAACATGGTTATAGGGGTGTTCCACAGTAGGTTTTGTTCGCCTTGCTGCATGCGTTGAATGTAAGGAATAAAAACATCATACTCGCTTATGGGCACCTTTTGATTGTAGTCGTCCCACGATTTTATGTTCTCATAGTCGTATTTTTTGCCCCACTCTGTGTTTTTACCGGCGGTTATCAGTTGGCGGAAGACATTGTTCTGAACTTCTATCGGATTGCTTATCATCCGATCCACTTCAGAATGCCGGTTCTTCATCACGGTGTATGCTATTGAATTAAAAAGACTCATAGTAGTTATATTTTTGTTTGTTATGGTTTCTATTTAGGTGCTTTCTTTATCAGAATGAATGCCGCCACGGTATATATTATTTGTGGTAGCAGTACGGCCATAAACGGGCTTAGGTTGCCATTGGTGGCAAATACTGTGGTTACTTTCATAAACACTATAAACGAGAACGCTATGGCTATACCTATTGCTACGTGTATACCCACTCCACCTCGCATCTTTCGCGACGATACTGCCACTCCTATAAGGGTCATTATTATTATGGCTAAAGGGTTGAGTAGGCGTTGATAGTGTTCTATTTTATATGTTACTACAAGGTGTGAACCTCGTTGCTGTTCTTGTTCTATAAAGTCTCGAAGTTTAAAAAAGTTCATCGTTTCCACACTTGTATAGTTAATATTAAAGTCGGTAGGTGTTACGCCAAGGTTAAGCACCGTGTCGGGTCGACGAACAAAGGTTTCTTCGATGCCATTAATGGTGCGACAACTGTAGTTGAATGCTTTCCATTGATTTGAAACAGTGTCGTAAGAGATTTGGTCGGAGGTAATTTTGACTAGCATCTCGTTGTTGTCCGAAAATACCTCTTTTGTAAATTTGTATCCAATATTGTGTTTGTTATCAAAACTTTCTACATATATTTGCGTGCCTTTTTCTATTTGTATGTGTATGTTTCGCATATTGTTTTGATAGGTGTTTTTGATATAGTTGCGTTCAAAATCCTTTACATAAGTATTGTTTATGGGTATAATAAAGTTTCCAAAAATAAATATTACCACGGCTATTATGGTAGCTCCATACATATACGGCACAAGCATTCGGCGAAAACTTATTCCATTGCCGAGTATGGCTATGATTTCAGTATTACCGGCCATTTTGGAAGTAAAGAAAATAACCGAAATAAACACAAACAAGTGGCTGAAAAGGTTTACAAAACTTGGTATGAAGTTGAGATAGTATTGGAAAATAATTAACTTTAAAGGGGCATTGCGACTAAGGAAGTCATCGAGCTTTTCGGATATGTCAAAAACTATAACAATGACTATAATCAACCCTATGGCAGCACAGAAAGTTTTTAGAAACTTGCCCAATATATACCTGTCAATTATTTTGTATCTCATTGTTTAATATCTGTTTTTGAATTAATTTTGCATTCTAAAAATATAGAATTGGTTTGATAATTTGCATATTACTAAATGTCTACTCTTTTCCAAAACATTTGCAAATATACGCAATTATTTTGTATTTACACACCATTGCATTAAAGTTTTCAAACAAAATATGTTGGCAAACCTATTTTGAAGCAAGTCAACAATTATTTTAGTGGCTATATATTACCCAATGATTAATGATATACTATCAGTAAAATAATGGTATACCATAATTGGAATCATGATATACCATGAAAAATAAGTGAGAAGGCTACGAAAATGTATAGGCAATTTCTAATCCTAAAAAATACTTTCTAAATGATATGTGAAGTTTTATTGATGAAATTTCTTTTCTTTTTCAACAAAAACGCAAAGTGCCTAAAATTTATAATTTAATTTGATTTCATATAATGTGGATTTTTTAGAAGTTACTTATCTTATTTTTCCCTTTATATATAGCTCATATTGATGATATTTTTTTACTTATTGAGTTTTCAAAAGCAAGATGTTGAAAAAATATTTTCGTTGGAATAAAATAAAGTAGCATTTATTACGTAATTTTGCACATCGAATAACTGATAAAAGAAATATAAACTATCAAAATATTAGTCCATTATGGAAGAAACAGAAATAGTACAAAAAAGCAATTACGACGAAAGTGCCATAATCCATTTGGAAGATATGGAACATTTGCGGCTTAGGCCTACGATGTATATCGGCAAATTGGGTAATGGTTCGTCGCACGACGATGGTATATATGTGCTTATAAAAGAAGTTATAGATAATGCCATCGATGAGTTTACAATGGGCTATGGCAAAACGATAGAAGTAACGGTTGATTTTTCAGGGAAAAAAGTTACTATTCGAGACTATGGTAGAGGTATACCATTTGGAAGTTTGGTAACGGCAGTGTCAAGATTGAATACCGGTGGAAAATACGATAATAAAGTGTTTCAAAAGTCGATAGGGCTAAATGGCGTGGGTACAAAAGCAGTAAACGCATTATCGTCGCATTTCAGAATACAATCGGTGCGAGACGGACAAACCAAGATAGCCGTTTTTGCCGAAGGAAAACTTATCGAAGAAAGCGATATTCAACCTTCTTCCGAAGAAAATGGCACTATGGTAGAGTTTATTCCCGATGCCAAGTGTTTTGGCGATTATCATTTTATTAATGATTATATCGAAAAATCTATATGGAACTATGCATACCTCAACCATGGGCTTACATTACGCTATAATGGTCAGCGATATTATTCGAAAAATGGTCTCGTAGACTTGCTTGAAAACAATATGGAAGGCGAACGACTATACCCTATAGTACACATAAAGGAAGGCGATTTTGATGTAGCTTTCACTCATGTGGAAAATCAATATTCTAAGGAAGAGTATTATTCATTTGTCAATGGGCAATACACTCCCGATGGAGGTACACATCAGGCAGCATTTCGCGAGGCTATAGTGAAAACCATACGTGAATTCTATAAAAAAGACTACGATCCTAGCGATGTGCGTCAAAACATACTATGTGCTCTAAGTATAAGAGTGCAAGACCCTGAATTTAAAAACCAAACAAAAACTAACTTTAGCTCCACTTATATGGAGCCAAGTCGCGATGGTAAACCAAATAATAGTCCTACGGTAAGAAATTATATAAGCGATATAATAACTCGCAATTTAGACAATTATTTGCATATCAATTCGCAAACAGCCGAAGCTTTGCAAGCCAAAATAGTACAATCGGAAAAAGAACGAAAAGATATTGCGGGGATAAAAAAGCTAACGAAAGAAGCCAATAAGAAAGCCAGCCTCAACAACCGTAAGCTACGCGACTGTCGTGTGCATTACAATACTAATCATGAGCAACGATTGGCCACTACATTGTTTATCACCGAAGGAGATTCGGCAAGCGGTTCGATAACCAAGAGCAGAGACGTTAATACTCAGGCTGTATTCAGTTTGAGGGGAAAACCTTTCAATAGCTATAATAAAGAGTTGATAAAGGTTTTCAAAAATCAAGAATATAATTTACTACATAGTGCTTTAAATATCGATGATGGCTTGGAAAACCTTAGATACAACAATATTGTTATAGCTACCGATGCTGATGTTGATGGTATGCATATACGTATGCTATTGCTTACGTTCTTTTTGCAGTTTTATCCCGATTTGGTAAAAACCGGACATGTATATATACTTCAAACACCACTTTTCCGTGTGCGTAACAAGCAAAAAACAATGTATTGTTATACCGAAGAAGAGCGTGTCGAAGCTATAAACACAATATCTAATGCCGAGATAACCCGATTTAAAGGGCTTGGAGAAATTTCTCCTGATGAGTTTCGTAACTTTATAGGCAAGGATATGCGTCTCGATCCGGTGATACTCGACAAGGACTTTCCGTCGGCCGACGTATTGCGTTTTTATATGGGAGCAAACTCGGTAGAACGGCAAAAATTTGTACTATACAACCTAAGAGTCGATAATGAATAAATTTGATATTGATAATCAATAAAATAAAAGAAAAATACGAAAAAAACTAACAAAAAACTTGTAGCATTCAAATAATCTTGTTAACATTGCAAAAAAATAAATAGGAATGAATAGACACGATAATCGCAAAAAGAAGCTGATGATCAGCTATGATAATCTATCAGACGAATTAAAGGAATTGTTCAAAGAAACGTATCCGGAGGGTCATAAGGAACATATGCAGAAAATAGTGAAACCAGATGGAACACCTATTTTTGTTGTACCTATGGAAACCGAAGACACCTCTTACATGGTGAAATTTGAAGCACGTATAGATTCTCATTTTGCAGAAGAGGAATTGGACAAAGAACTATTCAATGACGATACGAAGAATGATGAAAAGTTCGAACCATTGCCTGACGAGTCTTCCGAAAAAAATGATGAGCATAAGGAGTATGTTCTTAATCATGGGGCGTATGAGAGTGCATACGATATTAAGATTGAAGATGCTTTTGTTATTGTAGATGAAGAAGAGGAAGAAAGTGAAGAGGAAGAAGAAAAAGATGGTTATATAGAAGATGATGACGAAGAGTATGTAAATGACTATGACGATGAGCCAAACGATGCTGATATTTTGGATATAGAAGAAAATTATCTTTTGAATGACCCTACGTTGCAACAAAGCAAATCTGAAAAAACTGTAGCGGAAAAGAAGCCAAGAGTTTCGAAAGCCAACGCTGAAAAGGCTACAAAGACTACGAAAACTAAAGCAGACAAAACTGTGAAAGAACCTAAAAAAACTACTGCAAAGAAGGAAACAGTTACCAAAGTAACAAAAACAACTAAAGCCAAGAAGTCTGAAAAATCGAAATAAAGATAACTGATATTATCGAATATAGTAAGAGGATCTTTTGTGTTATATAAGGATCCTCTTATTTTTATATATCGGTTTTTTAGTTAGATTTCACAACGTGTTTGAGGTTTAGGCTGTTCATGGCATTGCTTTGTATGCCCGATATATTTGGATGAGTAAAGTGTAGTATTTGGTCGTAATATAACACTACTACCGGCACATCTTCCATTATTAGCTTATCCATTGTTTGATAAAGGGAGTAGCGTATGCTGTCGTTGGTAGTAGATTTGGCTTGTTTGTATAGTTCGTCAAATTCGCTGTTGTGGTAATGAGTGTAGTTAGGTCCTTTGGGGCAGAAGTTGTTTGAACAAAATAATGAAAGGTAGTTTTCTGCATCAGGGTAGTCGGCTATCCATGAGCCTCTGAACCAATTGCTTTTTGATTGTGCTATTTGTTCGCGTAGAGCTCCCGGAGGATTAACATCTACATCAATGTTTATGCCTAAAATACCAAGTTGCTGTTGTATGTATTTACATAAGTCGAGATATGTGGCAGTGGTGGATAGTTTTATGGTTGGCAGTCCTTTGCCATTAGGATATCCTGCTTCGTTTAGCAGTTCGAGTGCCCGTTGTGGGTCGTATTCGTAATATACTTTCGATGTGTCGAACCCTGGCAATCCTTTTGGTATAAAACCATGACAACCCGGAATGCCCACATTATTGCGCAAATACTTCATCATTTTTCTTCGGTCAAACCCATAGTTTATGGCTTGGCGTATGCGTTTGTCGTTGGTGGGACTACTATTGTTATCCATAAGAAAACCGAGATATTCGGTGTTGAGGTATGGTTGACTATGCATATTTATTTTGTTTTTGTACTTGTCTCGTAGCTGCCCGGTTTGTGTCAGCAATTCGTCTTTATAGCTGGCATCGAGCGAATTCATAAAATCGAGGTTGCCTTTTACAAACTCTAAAAACACTGTTTGTTTGTCTATTATAAATGTTATTGCCACACCATCTAAATATGGTAAATTATTGTTTTTTTCGTCTTTTTCAAAGTAGTTTGGGTTTTTTCTCATCACAAGTTTTACGTTCTCTTTCCATATTTGTAGTTTAAACGGACCTGTGCCTATTGGGTGTCGGCGAAAATCGCTACCATAGTATTTTACCACTTCATGGGGTACAACAAAGCAGTATGGCATACCCAATATGCTTAGAAACGGCGAAAATGGTTGACGTAGGTGTATTACAAAAGTACTATCGTTGGGAGCCGAAAATGCCGGTGTTGAATTGTTGTAGTCCACTTCGTTGAATATCCATCTGCCGGGCGAGGCTACCTTTTCGTCAAGTATGCGGTTAAAGCTGTATACAAAGTCGCTAGCTACAACTTTGCGTGTGCTGTCGGCAAAGCACGTGCTGGGGTGAAAAAATACATCGTTGCGTAGGTAAAAGGTATATGTCTTTCCATCGGGGCTTATTTGCCACGAGTGTGCTATACATGGTTGTACGTTGAGGTTGCTGTCGAGTTGTATCAAACCATTGAATAGTTGGCTTGTGGCCCATATCATGGCTTGATCCTTGGCAAAAGCAGGGTCTAACGATGATATGCCTGCCGACTCGTTGTATTTAAAAATCTTTTTGTCTGCATTGGGGTCGCTACTCTTACAACTCCACATCAATGAGAGTAGTAAAGCTGCCATATATAAAGCTGTTTTTTTCATTGTGTTAATGCTTGATAAGTTTAGAAACCAATTCGTTGGCTTTTTTTATTATTTCTTCTTCGCCATCTATTTTTCGGTTTTTCATTATTATTTTTCCATCGCAAATCACGGTATCGACATGACTGCCATTGGCAGCATATACAAGGTTAGATGCAGTGTTGTTGTTTAGCGGAGTAAATGCCGGTGTGTTGGTGTTTACCATAAACATATCGGCGAGTCTGCCTTCTTCTATTTTTCCTGCATTGATGTTGAGTATTCGAGCTCCGTTTTGGGTGGCAACCTTAATGGCTTCGGCGGCAGGTAGAGCAGTTGGGTCTAGTCGCCAACCTTTTTGCAATAGGCTCATCATTTTCATTGCTTCTATCATATCGAGGTTGTTTGACGAGGAGCAACCATCAGTACCTAAACCTATGCATATCCCTTTTTGCTGCATTTCGTTGTACAAGAATCGGTGTCCCGAAGCCAATTTTAGATTTGAGTTTGGATTGTGCACAACCTTAACGTCATTGTCGGCAAGCATCTTTATTTCGTCGTCGTCGAGCCAAAGACAATGGGCTATCACAAGATTTGGTTTCAGCACTCCAAGTTTATTGAGGTAGCGTATGGGTGATAAGCCGAAGTTTTTTATCGAGTTTTGGTATTCTGTTTGTGTTTCAGAAAGGTGGGTGTGTACTATAATGTTGTGTTCGGTGGCAAAATCCATAGCCCATTTATACGAGTTTCCCGATACAGTGTATATGGCATGTGGTGCTATTGCAAATTGTATTCTTTTACTATAACCGCTTTCAAAATCTTTATAATTTATTTGGCTTTGTATTATTTTTCCTCGTTCGGGGTCGAGGTTGTCAAACATCAATTGAGGAAACACTCCTCGTATGCCCATTTCATCGGTGGCACGGGCTGCCTCCTTAAATCGGAAATACATATCGTTGAATGTTGTAGTGCCGGTTTTAATCATTTCGAGACATGCCAACTTTGTGCCCCAGTACACTATTTCGTCGGTGAGGTTTTTTTCGTTTGGCCATATTTTGGTGTTGAGCCATTCTTCCAAAGGTAGGTCGTCGCCGTAGCCTCTAAAAAAGGTCATGGCAGCATGGGTGTGCCCGTTTACAAGACCGGGAAAAACGGCTTTGTTTGTACCATCTATTATTTGGTCGGCTTGTTGTAATATGTTTTTAGCTATAGTGGCTATTCGGTTGCCTTTTATTAGAATATCAGTTCGATTGTCGTCAAGCAATATGTTTTTTATAAGTATGCTCATTTTGCTATCATTTATAGTTTTTACCATGTATGTCCGTTGTTTTGTAACCAATCTTGGGCACGTTTGTTGCCCATTTTGGCTGCTGTTTTGTAGTATCCAATCTGTTTGCGATCATTGTTTCGAGCTCCAAATATTTCGGCCAATTGGCAGTACGAATAGCTGTCGTTGGGGTCGTTGGCTATGGCTTTATGATAGGTTTTTAAAGCTTTTTCTTGTTCGCCTTTGGTAAGGTAGGTGTCGGCAAGATTTCTATACGATGGAGCATATTTGCCATCTATTTTTATCGCTTTTTCATAAAACGATATTGCTTTTTCGTACATTCCTTTGCGAGTGTAGCTTATTCCAAGTTGGTTGTAGGCTTTCACTGATGTGCTGTCAAGTTCGAGAATTTTTTCGTAGCATTGGGTTGATTTGTCGTACAGCTTGCGTTCGCGGTATGCTATACCCATATTGTAGTATAGTTTTATGGAATTGGGGTCGATGGCAAGACCTTTTTTGCATGTTGATATTGCCGATTCGTAGTTTCGTTTTATGCGATACATCACAGCTAAGTTGTAGTATCCATCAATGTCGTTGGGACTGAATTTTATTGCTTTTTGAAAACACGAATAGGCTTCGGAGTCGTTGCCTTTGTAGAAGTTTACAAAACCAAGGCAGTTGTATCCGCGACCATATTCGGGGTCGATAGCCAAAGCCTTGTTGCACCACGATATGGCATTGATGTATTCTTTTTGTATGCAGTAGTATATCCCCATGGTAGCATAGGCCGATGGCGAGGTGGGGTTGAGTTCTATAGCTTTTTGTGCATGAATATATGCTTGGTCAAAATTTTCGTTTTCGGTATGGATATATGCCAATCGTTCGTGCGAATCGGCATGATCGGGGTTGATGGATAGTGTCGTTTCAAAATTGGGAATGGCCAATTGGTAGAGTTCCATATCAGTATATAGACAACCAAGTTCGTAGTAGGCTTGGGTATGTGTGGGCGAGGCTTCGATGGCCGATTGGTAGTATTGTATGGCCAAATCGTTGAGCGATAACTTGGCAGCATTTTGTGCTTTAGAGATATAGTTGTCGGCTTCAAGGCTGTCGGTTTGCGACATGACACACTGTGCCGAAAATAGTAGTGATACCAAGGTTAAATATTTTATTTGTTTATTCATAATATCTGTTTTTTTTATTATAATGAGGATATTTCAAAAAACGAATAAATGGTGGTTTTATTTTGTAGTTACTCCCTTTTTTGCACCATATAAAATAAAGATGTTGGTAGTAGCACACACTAAAACCAACATCTTTGTTTTTTTATCTACTTATAGACATGCGTTGCAGACTACGATAAGCATTGGTTCTCGGTATTAGCTTCGTCTATCACTTGTTCGTATTCTTCCACCGAAAGGTCGTTGAAGAAATAATATACGGGGTTAACTTTCTTGCCATTCTGTATTACTTCGTAGTGTAGGTGTGGTGCTTGGCTTAGACCGGTGCTTCCCACTTCGCCTATTTTTTCGCCACGTTTCACCTTTTGACCATTTTTTACATTCACTTTGCTAAGGTGGGCGTATAGTGTTTTGTATCCAAATCCGTGGTTTACCACTATCACTATTCCATAGCCGCTGTATTTGCTACCACCTCTTCCTGCTACTTCTATGGTGCCATCTCCGGTAGAATAGACCGGTGTTCCCTTTTTGGCCACAAGGTCGATGCCGGTATGCATACGGCGGTAATGCAATATGGGGTGAAATCTCATGCCAAAGCCCGACACTATTCGGCTTGTTTTTTTCGACAATGGCATTATGGCCGGTATTGAATTGAGTCGTTCGTTTTTGTTTTTTGCCATCTCATATACTTCATCGAAGCTTTTACTTTGGATATACAATCGTTTCGACAAGTCGTCAACCTTTTTGGTAAGGTTTATTATAGCTGCGCTATTGTCGTAGCCTTTCAAATCATTGTAGCGTTCCACTCCGCCTATACCGCTGTTGCGAATATTGGCACTGATGGGTTCGGCTTCGAATATGGTGCGATATATATTGTCGTCGCGGTTTTCGATATCTTCGAGCACCTCAGCCATTTGTTCGGTGCGTTTGTTGAGTATATCTATCTGGTGTTTGTATTGAGCTATTTCTCTTTTAAGTACTTTTTCTTTTGGACTATCTATTAAATTGTAGCTTATTATAGTTATTATTGCAGCCACCACCACACCGAAAGCTACACCAAAACTAACTTCTTTCAATCTTTCTTTGAAACTGATGCGTACTCTTTCGTAAGCTAATGTGTGGGGATTTATTTTGTATTTATATCTTTTAAGTCGTGCCATATCTATATTAGTTTATATCAACCATAAAATATCAAATTAACGACTCGTTTATGTATTTATTGTGTATGATATTATTTTTTTTATAAGTTGCTTTTTTTTGAATGAGAATATTTGTAGCGGTCTTTCACATGAAAACAGAATATGTATAGGCAATTTTTAGAAATTGCATAGAGCGGCACCGGGACACATTTCTGTTCTTAACTCAAAAAAATATCCGATTCCAAGCTATACCTGTATATAGGACGCTGATGCGACACTGATGCGACGCTTATTTCTTTTGCTATATATTTGAAAATGCGTGGTTTAACACCAAAGTGTCGCATGTCGCATGTCGTACGACACTCATTTTCCCCCAAATGTTAAAAACCAAAAA
>JAFWZP010000078.1 GCA_017522255.1 Bacteroidales bacterium
ATAACAATATATATATCATATTATTATATTATACATTTCTACTATTATTATATAGTATTATTATATAGTATTATTATATTATACATTTCTACTATTATATAACAAGACTAAAAGACTACGAGTTACTCGTGGACTCTAAGACTTGTAGACTTGTAGACTTTAAAAAAACAATACCGCTAACCTCGCTAACCGTGCTAACCGTTAACCACTACTGTAAGGTTTAATGTCTAAAGACTAAAGACTTTTGTCCTTCGTCTTTTGTCTTATTGTCTCGTTGCGTTGCGTTGCGTTGCAAAGGGTATGTTTTTTTTAGTTTTTATTTTTTAGTTTAAGGTTTAAGGTTTAAGGTTTAAGGTTTAAGGTTTAAGGTTTAAGGTTTAAGGTTTAAGGACTAAAGTCTAAAGTCTTTTGTCTAAAGTCTTTTGTCCTTTGTCATTCGTCTTTTGCCTCATTGCTCATTGCTCACTGCTAATTTATAAAGCAACTGTGCGGTGGGTTCTATTATTTTGTCATTAAAGTCATAACTGGGGTGATGAAGTTCCAAACTGTCTATTCCTGCCCCTATTCCAAAATATGCTCCCGTATATTGTTTGAGGTATTCGGCAAAATCTTCGCTCCATCTAAATGGTGTGTCTATCCATTGTGTGGGCATATTCAAAGATAATGCCGCATGGTATATATCATTCACTATTTCGGGTGTATTTTCCACTGCTGCAAAGGTTTCGCAATATTCTATGTGGTGTTTTAATTTATGTTGCCTACATATTTCGTTTGTGTTATTTTCGATTTGTTGCAGCATTTGTTTCATTGTGTTGTTGTCGAAAGCACGTAGGGTGTACATCACTTGTGCCTCACCTGCCGATGTTCCGAATGCCACATTGCCTATGCGTGTATGTATTGGAGTAGCTTGGGTAAAAGAAGTTGTTGCTATGTTTGATAGATTGAAGTTGTTCATCATCATTATTATTTGAGCTACTGCCATAGTTGGGTTAATGCCTTTTTCGGGGTGTGCGGCGTGGGTTTGTCTACCTTTCAAGGTGATGGTTATCCCTGTTGATGCGGCTGCAAAGGTGCCTTGTTTCATCACCACGGTGCCTGTGGGATAGTGTGGTAGATTGTGAAAACCATATATTTTATCTATATTATATTGTTCCAATATTTTTGTTTTTAAAATCTTTCTTGCACCTTGCCCTGTTTCTTCTTCGGGTTGAAATATCAGTACTATGTTGCATTTTGGGTGTTTGAGGTGTATAAGTTGAGCAAGACGTAGCAGTATGGTAGTATGCCCGTCGTGTCCGCATTTGTGTGATACACCTTTGGTGCAAGATTTATACTCTATATCCGATGTTTCGAGTATGGGTAGTGCATCAATGTCTGCTCTAAATGCTATGGTGGATAGTGTGGGGTTGTATATCCAAGCTGCCACCACTCCATATCCTCCCACCATAGTATTAATATGTGTGGGACACAAACTTTGCAATTGCTCCACAATAAAATTGTGAGTGTTTTTTTCGTTTCCCGATAGTTCTGCCATCGAGTGCAGTGTGTGTCGTATATTGGTCATAGTATATTGTTTTAGTTTTAAAGTCTAAGGTCTAAAGTCCTTCGTCTTTTGTCCTTATTTCCATAATCCGTTGCGTTGCGTTGCAAAGGGGGGTATGTTTTTTTTATTTTTTAGTTTAAGGTTTAAGGTCTAAAGTCTGAGGACTTTTGTCCTTTGTCTTTAGTCTTGTTATCTCATTTTTCTCACCACCATAAACGCATCGCATATTTCATTTTCACTTACTGCCATATCTATTACAGGTTCGCCTATTTGGTTGAGTAGGGTGCAATAGATGGTGTCGCCACTTTTCTTCTTGTCTGCCTTTATATAGTTTATCAGTTCGGGAAGGTTGTTTAGTTTGTATTTTGGTGTATTTATTATTTTACCTACTATATCTTTTATTTTATGGTATTCTTCATCAGGAAGGTTAAGTTTTTTTGTAGAGAGGTATGCTTCGCCTACCATACCCAATGCTATGGCTTCTCCGTGTAGCATAGGTGAGGTGTAGTGAGCCAAACTATAGCTTTCAATGGCGTGTCCCAAGGTGTGTCCCCAATTCAGTATTTGGCGTATACCTTGGTCGTAGGGGTCGGTTTTCACCACTGCCGCTTTTATTTGTGCTGCCGCTTTTATCATATCCATTGTCAGCGGATTACCCTTAAGCAGTGTTGAGCATAATTGGTTATATAACCCTCGGTCGCCTATCATAAAGGTTTTCAATAATTCAAAAATACCTGATGTGTATTCACGGTCGGGTAGTGTGTTAAGGAAAGCGGGGTCTATGCACACTATTTCGGGACTGTGGAAGAACCCTATCTGATTTTTCACCTCGCCGATGTTTACTGCCGTTTTACCGCCAATGGCAGCATCGGTCATTGCTAATAATGTGGTGGGGATATTTATATATCGTATCCCACGATGGTATGCTGCTGCCACAAAACCACCCATATCGCTAATCATTCCTCCGCCAAGGTTGACTATTATGCTGTTGCTGTCTGCTCCCATTTCGAGCAGGGCTTGCCATAGTTGTGAGGCTATATCGAGGGTTTTGTTGCTTTCGCCACTTTCTATCTCCAAAAACTCCGATTCCTCGAATGCTTCCACTTTGCTGATAAGCAATGCCAGACAGTGTTGAGAGGTGTTTTCGTCGGTGAGTATATAATAGCGTGAACCTTTATATTTTTTGCTTTTCAATGTGCGGTTTAGTTGCGACAACGACGACTGCCGTGGTGTGGGTAATATTATCTTTGATTGTTTCATTTCTGTTTTTTGTTTAAGGGTTAATGTCTAATGTCTAAAGACTAAAGTCTTTTGTCTTTCGTCCTTTGTCCTTCGTCTTAAAAAACGCCCGATACCTTTTTACAGCATCGGGCTTGGCTTTTTTTAGCAAAAAATTTATCTCTTATATAACGTGTATGTTTTATTTATATTGTGTATATTGCAAAAAAAAAACGCCCGATACCTTTTTACAGTATCAGGCTTAAAATTATAAACAAATATATACAAGTAACGTGTATGTTTTATTTATATTGTGTATATTGCAAAAAAAAATCTCGGTACCTTTTACAGCACCGAGAATTAAAATCAAAAAATGTTGAATTATGACGTATGTTATCTATAACGCAACATATATAACTATATTGTGTATATTGCAAAAAAAATTATAGGAAAAAGACGAAGGACACGCCCCCAACCCCTAAAGGGGAGTGAGAAGTGAGACAACAAGTCTACGAGTCTACAAGTAACTAGTTGTCTCGTTGTCTTTTTGTCTTTAGTCTTATGTCCCAAAAAAGGGTTATCGGTTAGCAAGGTTAGCGGTATTGTTTTTTTTGACAAAAAGACCCTTAATCCGCTACATTATATCCAAAATCATCATCAATACAAACCCTATAGCCACTCCTATAGTTCCAATGTTAGAATGGTCGCCGTTTTGCGATTCGGGTATAAGTTCTTCCACCACCACATATATCATAGCACCTGCCGCAAATGCCAATAGGTAGGGGAATAGGGGCATCATTATGTCTATCATTATAATGGTGATTATTGCCGCCAAAGGTTCCACCAATCCCGACAATGCTCCGTATGCAAATGATTTTTTGCGACTCATACCGTCGCTGTATAGTGGTAATGATATTATAGCACCTTCGGGTATGTTTTGAATAGCAATACCTATTGTTAGAGCCAATGCTGCAGAGGTGGTTATATTTGTTTGTCCTGTTAAAGCACCGGCTAACACCACACCCACTGCCATGCCTTCGGGAAAATTGTGCAATGCTATAGCAAACACTCGCATAGTGCTACGTTGAAGTTTGGTTTTTATCCCTTCGGGCTGTGATGAGTTGAGGTGTAGGTGGGGTATAAGACTGTCTAAGAGCAATAAAAATCCCATACCTGCCAAAAAACCTATTGCAGGTGGTAGCCATTTATATTGATATTGTGTGGCAGATACTTCGATAGAGGGTATAAGCAAACTCCACACCGAGGCTGCTATCATCACTCCCGATGCAAAGCCTAATAGAAATTTTTGAAACTTGCTACTCATCTGATGGCGTACCAAAAACACCATTCCCGACCCTATTATTGTTCCCAATAATGGTATAAGCAGTCCTATTGTTATTGTGTCGTTCATTTTTATCTGTTTTATTTTTAAAGCTCAAAGCTTACATTTCGCAAAGTAGCTGAGCGGTAATGCGACTATGTTGTTCCAAGTATATTTTGCGGTGGTTTACTATTTCGTTTATTATTTGAGGGTTGTGGTAGCGTATGGTTATCAGTTGCAGTCCCTTGTTGTAGCGTACTGCAAAGTCTTTTTGTAGCCTTGGTATCAGTTTGTCGAATACCAAATGATGTTCATCTATACAAACCGAAAAACTAAGTGCCGAGTTTTGAGTCATATTCACTTTTATTCCAATATCAGCCATTTCGCCAAATATTTTTTGCAAATTATCTTCGGCTATAAAGCTGAAGTCTTTGGGCATTATGGACAATAATATTTGATTGTTTTTGAATATGTATAGTGGTGTTTCGGGTTCTATATGTGAGGCATTTTTTATCACCGACCCTTCCGATTTTGGTGTTATAAACGATTTTACGTGTAGTGGTATTTCTTTGTTTTGTAGTGGTTTCACTGTTTTAGGGTGAATAATAGAGGCTCCATAGTAAGCTAGTTCTATAGCTTCGTTGTATGGTATTGTGTTTATCTTGGTGGTGTTGGCAAAAAACTTAGGGTCGGCATTCAAAAAACCCGGTACATCTTTCCATATCACCATATCGGTGGCATTGAGGCAGTAGGCTAATATAGAGGCACTATAGTCGCTACCCTCACGTCCAAGGGTGGTAGTGGTTCCGTGTCCCGACGAGGCTATAAACCCTTGTGTGATAACCAAACCATTGGTGGCAACAATTTCTTTCAATGTGTTGCTCACACAGCTTTGGGTCAGTTCCCAATCCACTTTGCCTTCACGATAGGTGGCATCGGTTTTTATTATTGTACGTATGTCTACCCATTGGTTGTGTACTCCTATATGGAGCAGATACAGACTTATTATGGAGGTAGACAGGAGTTCGCCTATCGACACTATTTGGTCGTAATTGTAGTTATAGTCAAACGAGGGGTGCATTACCTGGTCTTCCAACTGTGCAAACAATAGGTTTATTTGTGTGTATACCTCTTGATTATTGCTGCCAAATAGTTGGTCTATTATGTTGTAGTGGTAGTTTTTAATTTTGTCTAATGTTTCGGGTATGTTATCGGGTGTATGATATTGATGATGAGGTACCAATAGTTCGAGGTTGTTTGTAGTTTTGCCCATAGCCGATACCACTACCACCAATGGTTCAGTGGTGTGTTGTTTCACTATTTCTGCCATATTTCGTACTGCGTCGGCACTATTCACCGATGCTCCTCCAAACTTGAATACTTTCATATTTATTTCTTTTTTTACGTTGTTTTGTGTTTTGTTGTGGTTAACGAGTTAGCGAGGTTAGCGAGGTTAGCGAGGTTAGCGGTATATGTTTTTTATAAAGAATAATTAGTTTTCGACTCATGGCTATTTCCATTTTAGTGTTTCTATAAAGTGAACGATGTCTTTTTGTATAAATTCATATACGGGTTGTAGCGAGTCGTAGTTTGGGTTGCTGTTTACATAAAACGCTCCTCTTATAAAATGGTTGGTGCTGTCGGTAGCCCAAAACTGATATGTCGATGCTATCGATTTGCCTTTCAGGGTGTAGGTGTTGGCATATATTCTGTTTATATCGTCGGAGTAGCTTTGTTCGTGTACTCCCGAAGCCATATTGTAGTGTATTGACACCAATTGGTGTGCAGTATCAACTTCGCTTGCCACGGTGCGTTTGCCTCCCAATTGTTTGTAGCTTACAAACACTGTACCATTAAATTGTGGAAATATTATATCAAAATATTTAATGTCTTTATCGTTTCGTTTTACTTTTATATTGCTGTATTCGGGATATTCGAAAGTAAAAGGCAATATATTTGTGTCGTATAGTTTATAATCTTTTTCGGGCATAGTTATGCGGTAAAAAGCGGGAGGTTTTGGCGTGTAGTCGCCGTCGCTGTTTGAACAACTTGTAATAATTGCTGTTGCTATCACTATAATTGCTAATATTCTGTTTTTCATTTGCGTTTTATTTTTTTTTATATATTAATATGTTGTCAAAAAAAACATATTAATCGTTATCTGTTATCTGTTATTTGTATTTTTTCTATTCTACGATTGTCGGCTTTCATAACCACAAAATCGAAGTCTTGTATTTTGATGCATTGTTTTACTTCGGGTATAGCACCTGCTGTTTCCAATATCAGTCCTGCCAGTGTTTCGGAGTCGCCACGTATGTCGTCAAAAGTTTCGTCGGATAGTTCCATTATCTTGCAAAAATCTATTATAGATGTTTTGGCTTCAAAAAGATAAGTATTGTCCGATATTTGTTTGTATGCTGTTTCGTTTTTGTCGTATTCGTCGGTTATCTCGCCTACTATTTCTTCTATTATGTCTTCGAGTGTTACCAATCCTGCAGTGCCACCATATTCGTCTACTACTATAGCCACGTGTATTTTGTTTTCTTTAAAATCTTGTAGTAGGTCGCTTACATTTTTGCTTTCAGGTACAAAAAATGGTGGTCGTATAAGGTTGTACCATTCAGATGTGGTGCTGCAGTTGTTCATTAGTGGCAATAGGTCTTTTACATATAGTATACCTTTTATGTTATCTATTGTTTGTTCGTATACGGGTATGCGAGAAAAACCTGTTTCTTTGGCTATATCCAATATGTTGTTTACAGTCATATTTCGTTCCACTGCCACCAAGTCGACCCTCGATTTCATTATTTCGCTCACCACCAAGTCGCCAAAGCGTACTATCCCTTTCAGCATCATTGTTTCGGTTTCCACATCGTCGCCACCCTCGGCTATCTCTATCATGTCGCTTATTTCGTCGCCCGATAAGGCATTGGTGTTGCCATTGGTGTGTTGGGTATTTACCAATTTGGTTATTATATACGAAAATGGCGAAAACACTATAGCCAATATTTTTATAAGCAAAGCCCACCGACATATTATGCCTACATCGTTTTTGTGAGCCAAAGCATAGGGTAAACGTATGGTAAGCAAGGCAAATAGCAATAGGTATACGAGTACACCCAAAGTCATAATGCCAAAGTAGTAGGGTGTGTTGAAAGGAATGGTGCGTATAAAAAGTATTATACCCATCATAAGCGAAAAACCACGGAATGTCAGTGCCGAAAACTCTAATGATGTAAGGGTGTTGTTTTCGTCGTCGAGAAGTTTGAGTAGCAGCGATGAGCTGGTGGTGCCTTGTTTTTTTATTTCGCTGTAGTCGCTCCTGTTTATGTTGTCTATTGCTCGGTAAAATAGTGTGGATAGTGCCGACATTATAAATAATGATACCATACCAACGATGAGCATTATGTTGGTGATGTTTAGCAAACTATACGGCAGAGGCTCTGTTGTTATCACGTCCAAAATATATATGTTTTTTTATATGTTTTCAGATTGCAAAATTACATTTATTTTTCGAGTATAACAACTTTTGTGCTAATTTTATTGTATTGAAAAAATAATATTTTTCTAATGTATTGGTAAACATATTGTTGTAAATGCGTTTTGAAATAAAATGCAAAAAAAATATTATTTTTGTTTGGTATGTAAGAAAAATGTATTATCTTTGCAGTGTATTACAACAATAATACGCTAATATAAAATAATTATAACATAATCAAAATATGATAGATATAAGAGAATTGAGCTTTGCATACGGAAAGCAAAAAGTGTTCGAAAACATCAATTTGAACTTTCAAGAGGGTCATATTTATGGCTTGCTTGGCGAAAACGGAGTTGGTAAAACCACGCTTTTAAAAATAATAAATGGTTTGCAATCTCCCAATCAAGGCGAATGTATAATAGATGGTAAAAATCCATTTGCTCGTACCCCCGATTTTCTTCAGGAGATATTTTTCTTGCCCGAAGGGGTGATAGCTCCAAGCTATACCACACCTATAAAATATGCTGATAGTATAGGCGTTTTTTATCCTAACTACGACCGTAGTCTGTTCCTTGACCTTATGAATGAAATGGAAGTGGTGCACGACAAAAAGTTTGAACAATTGTCGTATGGTCAAAAAAAGAAAGCTATGTTTTGTTTAGCCGTAGCTCTCAAAACAAAATATCTTCTCCTCGACGAACCTACCAATGGATTGGATATTCCAAGCAAAACCGATTTTCGTAGGATAATGGCACGCTACACTACCGAAAATACTATTGCTATAATATCCACTCATCAGGTGAAGGATATAGAAAATCTTATCGACCCTATAGTGATACTTGCAAAAGATGATGTGCTTATCAATGCCTCGATAGAAGAGATAGCTGCTAAGCTATACTTCAGTTTCGACAACGAACAGAACGACCAAGCCATATATAGCGAAATGGTGCCTGGCGGATTTATCAACGTGATGAGAAATGTGGAGGGGTTGGAAAGCAATGTCTTGATAGAACCATTGTTCAACACCGCCGTAAGAAACAGACAGGTGATTAAAGAAATATTCAGATAACAACAGATAAAGAGATGGGAAACTTAATAGCAGGAATACTTCTTTTGGTTATAGGTGTAGTTCTTTCGATGGTATTGCCAATGCCGACGTTCAGTGCCACAGAGTTCAACGCAAAGAAGTCGTTATCCACAATGTTTAGATGCAATATATGGGGTAGTCTGCTTATAATGTTGGGCGTATATCGTTTCGCACTATATTGCTTAAACCTTACCGATGCCGATTTAACGTGGAAAAACGGAATATTCCTTTTTGCTGCAATCTTGTCGATAAGCAATGTAATAGAAAGAATAATAATAAAGATAAGATTGGGTAAAGATACTAAAGAAAGAAAAACTATAACCACAACCAAAAATTAACCTTCAACCACCAAAAACCAAAAAACGAATATGAATAGAACAAACAAATTTTTCACAGTAATGATGTCGCTAATGGCATCGGCCGTAATAATGGCAGCATGTACAAAAGACGAAAACGATGACAACAACATAGTCAATCCGCCTGTCGAAGAAACAATATCACTGAGCAATACACAATGGTATTACGAAGAAAAGGACACATTGGTTATGGAAGAATACAATGCCACTGTTATCTATGACCTCATTGCTACCTATAGTTTTGAAAGCGATACAAATGGTATATATATGTCGGATGGCATAATGGAAATGGAAATTGATGGCGAAAGCATAGAAGATGTTATATCCAACACAGACCATTTCACATACACTTTCGATGGTAAACAAAACGGAGTAATGTATATGAAAAACATTGAAAATTTGCCAGACTACGCATTTGTTCCCGAATACTCTTTTACCTATAACAAAGGGAATGAAACCATAAGTGTGTCGGCTGATGGAGTTAACTATAGAATATTCCAAAAGAAAACAGATGAATAAACGGTAGGGGCAAAATCAAATTTACCTTACCTATAATCAATAAAAAAACGAATATGAAGAATATAAAATACTTAGCAATAGTAGTGGCAACGGCGGTTTGCATAACTTCGTGCAATATGCTTGTCGAAGACTACAAAGAATTTATCTCTAACCAGAGCGATGAGGTGCAAAAGATAAAATTATCGGGACCTATCGAAGTACGTAACATTGAGGTTGGCGAGTTCAACGCCATAGAATCAGAGTTCGGTATTATGGATATAGAATACAGCCAAACTTCCGACCAACCTGCTGCACAATTGATTTGCAACAACGAGATAATGGCTTTGGCTGATATATATGTTGACAATGAAGTGCTGTATATCGAAATGAACGATAGTGTAGACTTCGAAGACATTCAATGGGAGATAGATAAAGACTGTGAATGCGTTCTTAAATGTAGCTCGAAACAGCTGAAGAGTATAACCCAAAAAGGTAGTGGCAATCTGATATTAAAAACTGCCGTTAAAGGCGATACTTTGAAAATAGACAGGTCGGGAATGGGCAACTTTGAATGCCTGCAGCCATTAGATGTTGAGGTGTTGAATATCTCGTCGAGTGGTAGTGGTAATGCTTATATTTGTGGAACCTTAAACAGAGGTCAGATAGAGTTTTCGGGAATGGGTGATTTGAATATCAACGGAACACTATCGGCACAATACCTTGATGTGGAAATGAGTGGTTCGGGCGATATAAATATTTCAAAGCCTATAACTATCGATACTTTAGAAATAGAAACGTCGGGAATGGGCGATGTGGATATAGATGGAACTATAAATATAAAGGTGGCTGATATATCGATGTCGGGTTCCGGTGATATGAATGGCAATAGCCTGCATATAAAGAATTTGAATATCGAAAAGTCGGGAATGGGCGATGTAAATATTGATAGCTTTGATGGCGATAATATCACAATAGCATCAAGCGGTTCGGGCAATACTACTATCGAAAAACTAAACTCAAAAGATATGCAACTATCTTGTTCGGGAATGGGCGATGTGGAAATAAAAGAAGGTGTTGCCATCAATGTGTCAATAAACTATAGAGGCAGTGGCTCGCTCAATGCCAAAGGATTGTCTGCCGATAACCTAAAGTTTGATGCTTCGGGAAATGGCGACCATCGGATAGGAGAGGTAAAAAAGTCGCTTGATGTAAAATTGCGAAACAAAACATCATTTACCTATAGCGGCTATCCCTCATCTGAAACAGTAAATATAGACAAAAAAGCCAAAATAAAGAGAATATAACCACAAGATATGAAACAGATGAATAAATTAAAAAGATATTTAATATTATCGGTGCTGATAGGTTTAGTGGGTGTTGTGAGTTCGTGTAATGACGTAATATATACCGACGAATATATCCAACAAGCCATAGAGTCGGGCGAGCTTACCGAAATTGTTATTGATTCGGTATACTTTGATAAGATAGACGCAGGGTTCAAATATTACATAGAGTATTCGCAAAGCACAGATGCTCCTTGTGTGGTGGCAGTGGTGGAAACAAGCAAACTGCCGGTGCTGGATATTCGTGTGCAAGATAGCACTCTTATAGCTAAAATAGCTACTTGCGACAGTTTAGGTATGGACAAAGACGCATACGATAGTATTCTTTGGAACGACAATGGAATTGTGCCGTTTATAATAAGATGTAATTCCAATAATCTACGTTCGATACATACTGTAAATAATCCCACCATTAGGATTGCATCCCTCTTTAAAACCGACAAACTGGACGTGGATATGGAGGCTTATGGTAAACTAAAAAATGATGCAACACTCAATATTAAAGAACTGAACATAAAAACAAGCGGAGAAGTAAAACTTTTTGGTAATGTGGATAGTGCCAATATTGTTGTGTTGGGTGGTGGTCGCATTCATTCGCCGGGGCTTGATATAGACGATTTAAAGCTTGATATATCAACCGACGACAATGGTCGGGACTGCAAAGTGGGAATTATAAACAATACTTTGGATTTGCTTATAGTTGGCTCTACGGTTTTTACTTACAAAGGTGAACCTCGTATAATAAACCAATATGTAGACAAAAACGCAACAGTAATTAATGAATAAAATAGATAAATAATAAATTGGATTTTTTTAGGCTAAAGGCAATACTCAAAAAGGTTTTGAGCCATTGGTCTTTTAAAATCAAACAAACCAAAAAAAATAAAGAAATATGAATAGCAATTTTGATTTTTCGAGATTTAAGAAAGTAATAGTTTACGATTTTTATCAGTATCTTCGCCGCTATGGAGTGGTGATGGCCGTACTTATAGGATTGCCTACGGTATTGGTGTGGGTGTCGTCGTTGTCGGTACTCTCGTGGGGCGGCACCGGATTAAGTGAAGTTATGAATATTCCTCCGGATATACGCTTATCGGCTATATCTTCGTGTTGGAATGTGGCTATATTTTTGGCTCCCGCATGGCTTTATGGTTTTATGAATATGAAGAAAGATGGTCCGCAATATGCCACATTGCCTGCTACCTACTTCGAAAAGTTTTGTAGCATACTCTTTTATACCGTTATATTCACTCCTGTGGTGTATATGGCTTTGGCATTGTTGATAGATATGCTTCTTACTCTGTTGCCTTTTGGAGGATACCAAGAGTTTATTTGGAATTTTAGTTTAATCGAATATTATGATTTTGATTTTAGTAATTCTCTTTCCGAAATGATGGTGAAAACGGGGTGGATAGGCTCTATATTGAGTATATTTTCAAGCTCGTCGCTTATGTTTTTCTTTTCCACAGTGTTCAAAAAACACAAAGTGGCAAAAACTTGTGCTTTGATATTTGCACTATCTTTTGTGATTATGATAGCAATGTTTGCTGCTATACCTTCGATAGTAGAATATGTAGAAGAAAACCCGGTATTTTTCGAAGATTATTTTGCCAGATATATCGAAGAACGTCTTATGCCTATACTCTTTTATGGTACTATAATATGCGAAGTAGTGCAAACTATGATATGCTATGTGTGGGGTTATCATAGAATGAAGAAAATGAAATTTTAGATTATTTACTATTTGCTTTTTGATGTTAGGCTGTCAAAGTAGGGTATTGGCCTTGCTTGGTGGCTTAGCTCAAAAGCCCAAAATATAAAAAGATGGATTTTCACGAATTAAAACCAATATATAAACAGATAATAGACACCATATACGAGCGTGTGCTTACTTTGGAATGGAAGGAAGAAGAGCGTGTGCCTTCGGTAAGAGAGTTGGCAGCCGAAATGGGTGTAAACCCCAATACCGTAATGCGTGCCTACGAACATTTGCAACGCCACAATGTGTTGCAAAACTCAAGAGGTGTGGGTAATTTTGTGTGCAAAAATGCACGTAACACCATTATGCAAATGCGCAGAGACGAGTTTATCGAAAACCAACTGCCCGATATTTTCAAACAAATAGACATATTGGAAATACCATGGCAACAAATAGATGAATTGTACAAAAACAGAAACAACAAATAATATGGAAAACAACAACATAGTTTCAAAAAGATTTGAGAGCTGCCGGAGTCGGTTCCTATTAGTGTATTCGCTATTGGCAATGTAAAACGATTGTTGCTTGGAATGAAAAGAAGGTCAGTCGCGATAAAAACTCGGTTGTTCGTACCTTGAAAGACCCGGGTCTTTTATATAGTGAACGACCGACTTTTCAAATTAATCAACCATTAAAACGAATTTATTAACCGCTACACTATGGTGTGGTTTCACATTAAATAACATCAAAACAATGAAGAAACAAATATTGATAGTTGCAGCTATGGCAACAATAGGATTGGCCGGCATGGTATCGTGTGGCAATAGAAACGAATGCGAAATAAAAACCGAAACAGTGGTGTATACCGGCGAGCCGGTTCTTGTAGAAGAAAAAGCCCCAAAGCTGAAAAGTCGCGACGAAGGAATAATGCGGGAGCTTGGAAAAGAATGCAAGCCGGGACGGGTATATACCGTTGAAAAGATTTGCTATAGAGAAATAGTCGAAGACAAATTGCTTGGTTTTATACCCTACCATTACAAAGAACATCACTGCGACATACACAATCTAAAGGATATTTGCAGTATCGATGAACTTTTAAAACCTTTGAACGAAAATGACACAGTGTTCGAAAAATTGAAAGAAGGCTACGTGATACACTTCCCCGAAAACACTGGGATGGACAGACAATGGTTGGCTTTTGTGATAGACTATACCGTAAATCCGAAATATATTATCTACCAATGCCCTATGCAGTTGGATACTATTGTGGGTAATCGCCACGGGATATACAACAAAGCCCTAAACCTCGAAAAGGGTGATAGAATGGTATTTGTAACTTCTGTGCCTATTCATAGCAAGGCAGCAGGTATCCGATGCTTGTAGATGATTTTTTAAATTGTTATATTGGCTGTAGAAGATGTGTTGTGTCTTCTACAGCTTTTGTTTTATAGTGTGCAATTATCAATATCTTAGCGACCTAAACTATGCTTAGGAATTTTTATGCTGAACCATTTGTGTAGTGGGCGGTCGAAACCCAAACCATTCATATAGTTGTATGTTGCAAAGCGTAGACCTTCGCCTACTGCTTCGAGGTCGTAGTCGAAATTATAGTCGAAGTCTATTTCGTTGTTGCAAAAAGGGTTTGTGGCTGTAGTGGTGTGTTTTGTGCCATACTTTTGCGGTTCTTTGCCCGATGGGCTATGCACTGTCATGGCGTAGCGGTGCCAAAAAGCGGACTGCACTATGCCTTCTTCAAACATACGTCGTACTACTTCCAATGCATTGATGGTTTCTTGCAGTGTTTCGGTGGGGAACCCATACATCAAATATACGTGTACCATAATGCCGGCGTTGGTTAGGTTGCGAGCTGCTGCTATGGTTTGTTCTATGCTCACTCCTTTGTTCATTAGTTTCAGCAGGCGGTTCGAGGCTACTTCCAATCCTCCCGACACTGCTATGCATCCTGCTTCTGCCATAAGGTAGCATAGTTCGGGGGTGTAGGCTTTTTCAAATCGTATGTTGCCCCAAAAGCTGGTGGCTATGTTGCGGTTTATTATTTCGAGTGATAGGTTTTTAAGCATTTGCGGACTCATAGCTTCGTCTACAAAATGAAATCCTGTTTGCCCCGTTTGCTTCATTATACTTTGCATTTTGTCTACAGCTTTGTTTGTCGTAGATGTTTCGTAGCGTGCTATATAGTCGAGGCAAGTGTCGCAAAAAGCACATTTGGCCCAATAGCATCCGTGCGACAGCATCATCTTGTTCCATTTTCCGTTGCTCCATAGGCGGTGCATAGGGTTGGTCATCTCTGCCATAGAGATATATTCTGTCATATCCAAACCTTCAAAACTTGGTGTTGGACAATGTTCAAAGCAAATGTTTTCGTTGTCGTTCCTGCTGTACACTATGTTGTCGTTCTGTAGGTAGTAGGTTCTTACAAGGTCGTTTGTAGTAATCTTGTTTTCGAGTAGTTGTGCTATGCGTAGCAGTGGCAGTTCGCCATCGTCGAGGGTTATGTAGTCGGTATATTTAAATATTCTTTTTTCGGATAGTGTACGCCATTCGGTGTTGGCAAAGCCTCCGCCTATCACCACTTTAATGTTTGGGTGATGTGTTTTTATATATTTTCCGCATAGCAGTGCTGCGTATAGGCACCCCGGAAAAGGAACAGCCAAGCCTATTATATCGGGTTGTTGTTCGTTTATGTGTTTTTCAAGTATATCCAACAGCAGTTGGTCTATTATGTTGGAGGGTTGTTGAAGTGCTTGTTCTATTTGGTCAAACTCCGGTGCATATTGTGCCAAGTGTTCGGCGTAGCGTATTAGGTCGAAGTATGGAGATATATTTTCGCGTATATAGTCGGCTATGTCTTCGATAAATAATGTTGCAAGGTATCGTGCTTTGTCGTCGGTACCCGATGTTCCAAAAGCCCATTCCATATCGGCAAGGTTGTCAAAGCGTGGACCTTCGGGCAAAAGAGTGCCGTTGGCAATGTGTGTTGCTAGGGTGTTGTCTTTTCCTTGCAAAAAATGTATGACGGGTTCAACGCATTTGATGTAATCTTGTTTCATGAGTGCAATGCGTTGTGTACTAAGAGAAACAGTATGTGATTGTGTGAATATTTTTTTCAGAAAATGTTGTGTGTATATTTCAAGCACAAGTTCTATTCCCAGGTCGGCTTGTGTAGCTTGGAGGCCTTGCTCGTCGAGGTATGCTTTTAGTGCTGTGGTGGCAGGGTAGGGGGTGTTTAGTTGTGTGAGTGGTGGTGTTAGCAAAAGGTATTTCATTGTTTATGTTTCGTTTTATTATGTTGATTGATAATGGGTAATAGTTGTTGTTCGAATATATGCTTTTCTATCAGCCGATAGTGTGGGTCGTACAGTTGGTTGTATGTTTTGCTGTGTCGCATCATATAGTTGCCTTGGTTTAGTATTGTGTTTATCTTGTTTTTGTCGGCTTCGTAGTTTTCTATGTTCAGGTTCATATTTTGTATTATGGTTTCTATGTCTTGCCATTGCTGTTTCCAATGGTCGATATGTGTTTGAGAGAGAGGTATTGCACTTTCCACAAAGGCTTTAAATAGTTGTTCGTAGCTTATTATTCCATTCCATACTACCGATAGGTTTACACGATAAAAGTTGTTGCGGTATCCTATTGCTTCGTAGTATATGGAGCTTGTGGAGTGGTGTTGTTTTAATTCTTCTCGTAGCATCAGTCCGGCACGAGAGGTGTCTTCTATAATGTGTCCCGGTCCTAATTGGTCTTGAAAAAAGTTTTTGTATATGTCTTGCAAAGTGGTTTGCGGATATGCTTCTATTTGTTTTCGCACAGCTTGCTGTATGCTGTCGGCAAAGGTGTTTTGAGCCTGTGAGTTGCAGCCTGCAAATATCAGTATTGCCAATATAGCCACTTTTATGTGTTTCATATTTTATAATATATGCCGTTGGCTGAGGCATTGTAATCGGCAGCCAACGGCTTAAAAGGTGTTAGTCAATCTTTTTGATAGTGTATTTTGTAGTACCCAAACCTAATTTTTCGGCATAATCTATTATGTGTACTCCATGTTTTTCGTTTATACGTTCTATTAGAGGTTGGGCGTTGTCGTCGGTAGTGGAAGGATAGTCAAATATTAGGTCTACACATGCTTTATCTAAAGCCACAGGGTCGGTAGATGCCAATATGCCTATGTCTTTCATTTCGGGGTCTGCCGGGTGCGAACTGCAGTCGCAGTCTACCGATAGGTTGTTCATTACGTTGATATAAAGTATTTTTCCGTCAAAGTAGTCGTGAACCGATTGTGCTGCTACAGCCATGGCTTCTATAAAGTGGTCTTGTTCGGTTTGTTTTACATACTGCCATATCGAGTCTTTGTAGGCTGTTTTGCCTGCCGAGTGTATGTAGGCTTTTCCGTTCGATGATGCCAATCCTATCGATTGATTTTTAAGTACTCCGCCAAATCCACCCATGGCATGACCTTTGAAATGGGCAAGGTTTATCATAAAGTTGTATTTTTCGATGTTTTTCCCTACAATGTTGTATTTGATATGAGTGGTGTCTTTTACAGGTATTTGTATTTCACCATCTTCATCAAGTAGGTCGAAAGGTGCTATGTCCAAAAAACCGTGTTCTTTTACTGTTTTCCAGTGTTCTTCCGAAGTGTTTCTGCGTCCGGCATAGGCGGTGTTGCATTCCACTATAGTTCCGTTTACTGATGACACCAAGTCTTTTATCAGCTCAGGTTTCAAAAAGTTGTTGCCTCCGGGCTCGCCGGTGCTTATCTTTACTGCCACATTGCCTTCGGGTGTTACTCCCATGGCTTTGAATATTTTCACAAGACCTTCGGCCGATATGTCGGTGGTCATATACACGGTGGATTCTTGTGGCTCTTGTGGTTGTTGGGCTTCTTGTTTGCCACTATTTCCACAACTGCTTAGCAATAGTGCGGTGGCCATTAATGCAAAAAATGTGTTTAGTGTTTTCATTTTATACGTTTTTTTTGTTTGTATGTTTAATTAAAAGATATTTATATATGTTGCTATTTCAGTGTGTTGTGTAGTGTAAGGTAGTTCTACTATGTCTTTCTACACATTGCAAATATACACAAATATTTTTATTTGTTATTCTCTGTTTCAAAATATCTTTGTTTTTTTTGCCTTCAAATTGTATTAACATTAATGTGAAGATTGTGAAATATTAACGGCAGTCTATTTAACATGAATAGTCGTGTATTTGTTTTAAGAAGCCTTTTTGTTTGTAAATATTCCATTCTTGAGCTTTTTAAAAGTTTAAAGCACTGATTATTAGTAATATTTCTGTATTTGTGGTTTCACACGAGAAGTTCCTAAAAGGGTCGGGACTCTTTTGTTGCGTCTACGCGATGTTTTTTGTGTGGCATCGTGATGTTTTTTTTGCAACATCACGATGCAATCTGAAAACATAGGGGTGCTTTTTTAAAACCTCCCTAATGTTTTTGAAAAACTATTAGGGAGGTTTTTGAAAAACATGACGATGTTTTTTGAAAAACATGACTTGTTTTTTCCCAAAGTTGTCGTTCTATTTCTTCAAAATTGCTTTGATTTTTGCATCGAAAAGCTGCACTTTTAGTTCGAAAAGCACTGCTTTTTGGCTTTTGAAACCGATGTGATTTAACGTTTGGGCAATATCTTTAACTTATCAAATTAGGCTTCGAAGGCTTGATATGGAGTTGTTGGCAAAACTCGATTTGCAAAATCCAATATTTTTTCGTAAGTTTGCAAATTAATTTGCACACAGCTAAATGATGGAAGAGCATAATACAAAACATATTGAGATAACGCAAAACTTTATTGATTTAGATAAAGTTATAGCAGCCAAAAGTCCTTCGTTGCAGAAGAAAATGCCTCGTTTTTTGATGCGTTGGCTCAACAAATTGTTGCACGTAGACGAGATAAATTACTATTTATATACTTATCGCGACAAGTTTGGCCCCGACTTTACCGAGGCTATTCTTACCGAGGCTTTGTCGGTAAAAATAGAAGTGGTCAATCCTCAAAATATACCTCAAGGTGTCAACCCTCTTTTGGTAGGCAATCACCCACTGGGCGGTGTTGATGGTATGGCACTCATCAACGAGATAGGCAAGGTGCGCAGAGATATCCTTTTTCCGGTCAACGACTTTTTGTTGTATCTTCCGGGTTTGCGTTCTAACTTTATTCCTATCAACATAGTAGGTCGCAACAGTTCCAACCTCAATGCGTTGGAAGAGGCTTTTGCCGATAATAACGCCTTGCTTTATTTTCCCGCCGGCTTGTGTTCGCGTAAGCAAAAAGGTGAGATTAAAGACTTGGAATGGAAAAAAACTTTTATCAAAAAAGCCGTTCAATATCATCGCGATATAACGCCTGTATATGTCGATGCCAAAAATACCAATCGTTTTTATCGTATAGCCAATTGGCGTAAAAAGTTGGGAATAAAGTTTAATATCGAAATGGCTTTGCTACCCGATGAAATGTTTCGCCAACGTGGCAAAACCATACGCTTGGTGTTTGGCAAACCGATATCATATACTATGTTTGACAACCGCTACACCGACAAGCAGTGGGCAGCTATGGTAAGAGAGCATGTTTACCGTTTGGATAAAAATCCCGATTTAGAATTTAAAATATAAGAACTATGGATTTGAGCTATATAATACCGCCTGTGGATAGGCAACTGATAAAACAAGAACTGACTAGTCAGATATTTTTGCGTAAAACCAATTTTGGCAACCGCGAAATATATGTAACTACAGCACATACTTCTCCCAACATTATGCGAGAGATAGGACGTTTGCGTGAACTTAGTTTTGCTACCGAAGGTGGCGGAACAGGAAAAGAGGTGGACATCGACGAGTTTGATTTGCTACCCGAACCTTATTGTTACAAGCAACTGTTTGTGTGGAGCCCCGACGACGAAGAAATAGTAGGTGGCTATCGTTTTATACATGGCACCGACATAGCATGCAAAGACGATGGTACTCTGATGAGTGCAACAGCTGAATTGTTTCATTTTACCGACAATTTTATAACCAACTATATGCCCGATATGGTGGAATTGGGGCGTTCGTTTGTGCAGCCTGCTTTTCAGCCTACCGTAAGTTTCAGAAAGGGAATGTATTCACTCGACAATCTTTGGGACGGACTGGGGGCTATAGCTGTGGAAGTACCAACCATGAAGTATTTTTTTGGCAAGATAACCATGTATCCGCAAATGAACCGCAAAGCCAAAGACTATATATTGTATTTTTATCAAAAGCATTTCCCCGACCGCGAAGGATTGGTACGCCCTTTCGAACCTATGAAGATACAAACCGATTACAACGAGTTGGTAAACCTCTTTAATGGTCGCAACTATAAGGAAGACTATCAGATATTGGTGCGTTCGGTAAGGGATTTGGGTTCGGCGGTGCCTCCCTTGGTTAATGCTTATATGAATCTTTCGTCAACTATGATGTCGTTTGGTTCTGCCATCAATCATCCTTTTGGTGGTGTCGACGAAACAGGAATACTTATAACACTCAAAGACATATACCACGAAAAGAAAGAACGACATATCAGCACATACGAAAAGAAAAACACTTTATTTAAACGCTTACAGTTTTTTGCCATCAACAGAGAGCGTAGACGACAAAGGGGACGAGGTCTTTTTGGTAGAAAAAACAGAGAAAACAAAAACTAATGCACTATGGATATAAAAACGGCCACATTCACAGTAAGCAACTCCACTTATAAGAAATGCCCCAAGCCGGACCGCCCCGAATATGCTTTTATAGGGCGTTCTAATGTGGGTAAATCGTCGCTTATCAATATGTTGGTGGGCAATAAGTCGTTGGCCAAAACGGGTGCCAATCCCGGAAAAACTCAATTGATAAACCATTTTGAGATAAACAATAGTTGGTATTTGGTGGATTTGCCCGGATATGGCTATGCTCGAATATCCAAAACCTCGCGCGAAAAATGGTCGAAAATGATTCAGGATTACTTGCTCTATCGCGAAAATCTTATGAATGTTTTTTTGCTTATAGATTCGCGTATACCGCCACAAGCCATCGACTTGGACTTTATAACATTTTTGGGTTCGAATGGTATTCCTTTCTCCATTGTGTTTACCAAAATAGACAAAGGTAAGCAACGCGAAGTGGAAGCCAACATCGCTGTATACAAAAAACGCCTGCTCGAAACATGGGAAGAACTGCCAACGATTATAAAAACTTCGTCGGTAACGCATTATGGCAAAGACCATATATTGACGGTGATAGAACAAATAAATCCATTGTTTGAACAAAAAGAAATAAAATAAACCACTTTAGGTGTAACGACAACAGATGAGAATGTACAAAAAAAACATAACGCTAATATGTGCCATACTATTTTCAGTGGTGGCTTTTGGGCAAAAACCATCGATACGAGATTATGTAGAAAAAATGGTAGACGAACCCGATGTGGAATCGGCTACATTTGCCATAAATATATTCAATGCCACCACCGGGCAGAATATATACAGCTATAATGCCAACAAGTCGTTGGTGCCCGCATCTATGCTAAAACTTATAACTACGGCGGTAGGTTTCGAAGAGCTGGGAAAGAATTTTCGTTTCAAAACCTCGATAGGCTATTCGGGGACTATAGATAAGCGAGGAACACTGCAAGGCAATATATACATAATAGGTGGTGGCGACCCCATATTAGGTTCCTATCGTTACAAGCAAACGGCTATGGATTCGGTCTTTTCTATATGGAAAAATTCTTTGACTGAAGCCGGAATAAAAAAGATTGCTAATCGTGTGTGTTACGATGCTTCTGTTTTCGACGACAAACCATTGCACGATAGCTGGATGTGGGGCGATGTAGGAAACTATTACGGTTGCGGAGTTCATGGACTCAACATTCATGAAAATATGTATTTCGCTCATTTCGACGCAGGCCAACGTTTAAATCAAAAAGCTTCGTTGGTCGATATCTCTCCCAAACATATCGATGTGCATAGCCAGTTGAGCGTGTCTACCGGAACCGAAAACTCCGGCGATTGTGTGGTGATATATGGCGAACCTTATAGCAACATAAGAATATGCACCGGCACTGTGCCTTTGGGTAAAAAGAATTTCAAAGTGAGAGGTGCTATGCCTAATCCCCCCAAGTCGTGTGCCGAAATGTTTGCAAGGTATCTTAACCAAAACAAGATTGATGTGTCTACTTTCGTATCGGAAGGATTGGCAAGAACGCAAAACGTAACATATCTTTTCGACTATTATTCTCCCATATACTCCGACATAGCAACCTTTACCAACCAAACAAGTAATAACATCTATGCCGAAAGCATATTTAAATATTTGGGATATACCAAGTATAAGGTGGGAAGTTTCGAAACAGGTGCTTTTGTGGTAAACGACTATTTGAAAGAACATAAACTAAACACTAAGGGTGTGAAGATTGTAGATGGTAGCGGTCTTTCGCGTCAAAATATGATGACAGCATCGTTTATGTGTCGCTTTTTGGCCGAGGTGGCTAAGCAACCATACTATAACGACTTTTTGAAAACGCTGTCGCAAATAGGTAAATCGGGTACTGCAAAGAATATGCTTAAAAACAAAAATCTGAAAAAAGAAATATATCTCAAAACAGGAAGTATGAATGGTATAAAATCATACGCAGGATATGTGGTAGACAATAAAGGCGATTTGATAACGTTTTGTTTTATGGTAAACAATTTCGAGTGTTCGCAGGCTAATATAAGCAAAAAATTGGAGCAGATATTGTTGATGATAATAGAATAGATAATATGGTAATTATATTTTTTTAATACGATTTTTGTATACTATTGTTGACGAAAACTAATCTATAAAAGAAAAAGATTAAATTTAATGAACAAACAAAAAACGAAAGAAAATGATTAAGAATAAATTTTTATTTTGTGCATTGCTTGTTGTCGCATTATCGGTAGGCACTGCTTTTGCCGACAAAAAGGATTCGAACAACAAAAAAGGTTACAAGTTTACTGTGGTGATAAACAATACCACCGATACTGTAATCTATTTGGGACAATATTATAATAAGCAGCAATATGCCATAGACACTGCATACCTTGACAAGAAAAAGAATCACTTTGTGTTTGAAAAGAAACGTAATCTCAAACCGGGACTATATTTTCTTACAAACAACAAAAATCAGTTGGCCGAGTTTACTATAAACAAAGAACCTCTCAACTATAAGTTTATTACCGACGATGCCAATTGGACTATGCACATGCAAATAAAAGGGTCGACCGACAATGAACGTTTTTTGAACTATCAGCACATGCGTAGAGATTTGAATATTCGTTTGGATTCGGCAAAGGCAGTAATGACTGACGACGATTTTAAATTGTTTAGAAGAAACATGGGTAAAGAATTAGATAGTCTGAACTCCGATTTTATAGAAAAAAATCCCGACCACATACTTTCCATAATTATGAAAGCTACCAAAGAAATAGATGTTCCGGTAGTAGATTCGCTTGGCGATACCCTGACTGATCAACAACGTTATGTTTATTATGCCACACACTATTTCGATAATATGTCGGTAGATAACGAAGCCGTGTTGCGTACTCCTCCTTATGTGTTTTACGAAAGAGTGGAACGCTATTACGATCAAGTGGTAAATGGTGCCGCACCCGAAACTATATGTAAGTATACCGATATGCTTTTAGAAAAGGCTCGTCCGGCCAAAGATGTTTTTAAATATCTGGTGCTGTATATAGCCGAAAAATATCTTCAAAGCAACATTATGTCCTACGATGCTATTTATGTGCACATGATAGAAAAGTACTATACATCAGGCGAAGCCTTTTGGGCCAGCCCATCTGACATAGACTTCGAAGCTAAGCGTGCTGCCACTTGGAAAAAACTGCTTATTGGCGAAAAAGCTCCCGAACTGATACTAAAAAACCAAGCAGGCGAATGGCATTCGCTATACCAAGTACCTAACAAATATACTTTGTTGGTGTTTTGGGCTCCATCGTGTGGGCATTGCGCAACTATAATACCTCCGCTTTACAATTTCTATAAAGAATATAAAGACGTTTACGATATAGGAACGTTTGCCATAAACACCGACATAGGTCCCGACGAAGTGGAAACTTGGAAGAAGTATATCAAGGAAAAAGGCTTGGATTGGGATAACTACAATGGAGGCGAAGCCAACGTGGACTGGCACGATGTGTACGACATTATCTCCACTCCGGTGATATATCTGCTGGATCAAGACAAAAAGATAGTGGGTAAAAAACTTAACGCTACAATATTGGAAAAACTATTTGAAGTGCTGGAACCCGAAAAGTCGAAGATGGTAAAAGAACAAAAAGCAGCCACCGATGCAGCTACCGAGACTGATAATAGCAGCGAAAATAAATAGAATATAGAATAATATAAATACACAAAAACATGACAAAACGAATTTTAACCATTAGCTGTATAGCTCTTATGCTTGGAGCTTGCGGCTCAAAAAAAGATGTGATGAAAGACAATCCTTTCTTAACCGAATGGAACACCCCTTACGGAGTTCCTCCTTTTGATCAAATCAAAACCGAACATTACCTTCCTGCTTTCGAGGAAGCAATGCGTCAGCAAAAAGCTGAAATCGATTCTATTGTTAGCAACACCGAAGAAGCTACTTTCGAAAACACTATTGAGGCTCTTGAATATAGTGGAGCTCTTTTGGACAAGGTAGCTGCTGTATTCTTCAATCTTTCGGAATGCGAAAACAACGAAGAAATGGAAGCTATAGCCGAAAAAATAAGTGGTCCGCTTTCGAAACATAGCGACGATATCAACTTAAACGCAGACCTTTTTGCTCGTATCAAAACCGTATACGAACAAAAAGACAGCCTTGGCTTGAATGGCGAACAAATGCGTTTGCTTGAAGAAACCTACAAAAGTTTTGTAAGAGGTGGTGCCAACGTGCCTGTAGAAAAGCAAGCTCGTTTCCGCGAAATAAACGAACAACTTTCGTTGCTTTCGTTGCGTTTTGGTAATAATGTATTGGCAGCTACCAACGAATATAAACTTGTGGTAGACGACAAAGCCAAATTAGCAGGCCTTACCGAAGACCAATTGGCTGCCGCTTTGGAAGCCGGTGTCGACGACCCTGCAACAAAGGGTAAATATGTATTCACTTTGCATAACCCAAGCTTGTTGCCTTTCCTATCCAATTGTCAAAACCGCGAACTACGCAAAGAAATATGGACAGCATACGCCAACCGTTGTACTTCGGGCGCTTATGACAACACTGCTATAATAGATTCTATAGTAAATCTTCGTTTGGAACGTGCCAATATTCTTGGTTTTGAGTCGCACGCTGCTTATACTTTGGACGACTGCATGGCCAAAACTCCTCAAGCTGTAGAAGAATTGCTTATGAATGTATGGCGTCCTGCTATAGCTAAAGCTACAAAAGAAGCTGAAGAATACAAAGCTATGATTAAAGCCGAAGGTGCAAACTTTGAACTTGAACCTTGCGACTGGAGATATTACTCCGAAAAACTACGCAAAGAAAAATATAGCCTAAACGACGAAGAAATACGTCCTTACTTCTCGTTGGCAAAAGTAGTAGATGGTGTGTTTGATGTATCTAACAAACTTTATGGTCTTACTTTTACCGAAAACAAAGAAATACCAACTTATAACAAAGAAGCTGTTGTTTACGAAGTGTCTCGCGAAGGACAAGTTATAGCTATCCTTTATATGGACTTCCACCCACGTGCCAGCAAACGTAGCGGTGCTTGGATGACCGAATTCCGTGGTCAACACGAAACCAAAGACGGACAAAATGTTATTCCTGTTATATCGCTTGTATGTAACTTTACCAAACCTACAGCCGATAAACCTTCGTTGTTAACTTTCGATGAAGCCGAAACTTTGTTCCACGAATTTGGTCATGGATTGCATGGTATGTTGTCGAAATGCCACTATAAATCGTTGGCAGGTACAAGTGTAAGCCGCGACTTTGTGGAACTTCCTTCGCAAATAATGGAAAATTGGTGCCGCAACTCCGAAGTGATGAAGACATACGCTAAACATTGCGAAACAGGCGAAGTGATATCCGACGAATTGATAAAGAAGATAGAAAATGCCGGTACTTACGGACAAGGATTTGTAAATGCTGAGCTTATAGCTGCTTCGCTTTTGGATTTCCAATACCATATAATAACTACTCCTACCAAAATAACTTTGCCGGAATTTGAAGACAAAGCTATGGGTGGCATAGGTTTGATACCCGAAATTATTTCGCGTTACAAGAGCACTTACTTCCAACACATATTCTCGGGTGGATATAGCTGTGGATATTATAGCTACACTTGGGCTGCTGTATTGGACAACGATGCTTTCGAAGCTTTCAAACAAAATGGTTTGTTCGACAAAGCTACTGCCGATGCTTTCCGTACCAATGTATTGGAACGTGGTAATACCGAAGACCCAATGGTGCTTTACAAACGTTTCCGCGGTCAAGATCCTTCTATAACTCCGTTGCTTAGAAATAGAGGTTTGTTATAGTGGATTGGCTGTTGCCTTTTAGCTATTGGCAAAACAAAGAATGATATAACCAACTCCCCAAATTTTATTAAAGGATTTGGGGAGTTTTTTAAAGACATATTATTATGAGTAACAATATAACAATTCCATGGGAAGACCGCCCCGCCGGTTGCAACGACCCTATGTGGCGTTATTCCAAAAATCCTATTATCAACCGCTACGATATTCCCACATCTAATAGTATATTCAATAGTGCCGTAGTGCCTTTTGGTGACGGCTTTGCCGGTGTGTTTAGGTGCGACAATCGTGCTGTGCAAATGAATATCTTTGCCGGTTTTAGCAAAGATGCCATACATTGGGAGATAAACCATGAACCCATAGTGTTTGAACCCGGTAATACCGATATGATAGAGTCGGCGTATAAGTACGACCCTCGCGTTACCTGGATCGAAGATCGCTATTGGATAACATGGTGCAATGGCTATCATGGACCTACTATAGGTATTGCCTATACCTTCGATTTTAAACGCTTTTATCAGTGCGAGAATGCCTTTTTGCCTTTCAATCGCAATGGAGTGCTTTTCCCCGAAAAGATAAATGGCAAGTATGCAATGCTTAGCCGCCCAAGCGATAATGGTCATACTCCTTTTGGTGATATATATATAAGCTATAGTCCTGATATGAAATATTGGGGCGAACATCGTTGTGTGATGAAGGTTACGCCTTTCGAAGAGAGTGCTTGGCAGTGTACCAAAATAGGAGCCGGTTCGGTGCCCATACGTACCGATGAAGGTTGGCTGATGTTTTATCACGGTGTAATAACCACTTGCAACGGCTTCCGCTATTCGATGGGTGCTGCTTTGCTTGATTTGGACAATCCTGCCAAGGTGCTTTATCGTACCAAAGATTATCTGTTGGCACCTGCTGCTCCTTACGAGCTTGCCGGCGATGTGCCTAATGTGGTATTCCCTTGTGCTGCCCTTTGTGATGGCGAGCGTGTGGCTGTATACTATGGCGCTGCCGACACTGTGGTGGCTGTGGCTTTTGGATATATCAACGAGATAATAGATTTTGTAAAAACACACGCAGCATTGTAAATCATCTTTTGTTTTTTTATAAATACTATGATACGTAAATTGTTTGGCAGTCCATCGTATATGGTGGCATGGTTGGCAACGGTGGCTATAGCTTTGCTTGGTTTCACCACTCCCGAGTACCTAAAATATTGGTACATGCTTTCGGCTATGTGGCTTATGAATGTGTTTTTGTATCGCCATATAGTGCAATTGTATAGTTCTAAATGTTTTAAGGTGATGTATGTGCTTATGTATGTGCTGCCATTGGCTGTGGAGTGTGCTGCTTTGATGGTGCCGTATCATAGTTGGAATCCTTTTTTTCGTAGCGTATCCACCAGTTTGGTGCTTACCTATGTGTTGTTTATGCAAATGGTGGTGGCTATCCTTGGTTTGGGTTGTCTCCACCATTGGTATAGGCAGGGCAGGGGCAAGGGATTGTCTGCTATAGCTCGCCATCGTTATCTTGGGGTTGCCTATAGCCTTTTTGCAGTGTGCTTTGCTTGCTATATGGTAGGTGCAGTGTATGGCAAAAATCATTTGGTGGTGCGTCATGTTTCTGTTGCGGTTGATGGTCTGCCATCGTCGTTCGAGGATTATAAAATAGTGCAACTTTCCGATTTCCATCTCGGCTCGATGTATAACCGCCATACTATGGAAAGGATAGTGGATAGCGTAAATGCTTTGAACCCCGATATGATAGCCGTTACAGGTGATGTGGTAACCTTGTGTTCGGGCGAAATGACACCTTACCTCTCCACTCTTGCTCGCCTTAAAGCCAAAGATGGTGTGTATATGGTATTGGGCAACCACGATTATGCCAAATATCCCTACTTTCCTTCACCCGAATTAAAAACTGCCGATAGCATAGCTCTTATATCTATGATTGAGGATAGCTTGCATTGGAATTTGCTTTGCGACCGAAGCTGTTTTATAGTTCGTGGAAACGACACTATTGTGGTGGCAGGTAGTCAATACATAGGTTTGCCTTCGCTCAAAAAAATAAAACTCTTTGGCGACAACCCTTACTCTTATGGCGATTTGAATAAGACTTTGGCAGGGATTGATGCCTATCCTGTGGTGTTGCTTACGCATAACCCTGTGGTGTGGACTCGTGAGGTGATACAACATTACCCTTTTGTGGATCTTACCCTTTCGGGACATACACATGCGGGGCAGATGGGATTATATACCAAAAAGTATAGCAACCAAAATGTGGGTTACAACGACAAAACCAAAGCAGGACTGTTTCACTGCGGCCATCAGCATTTGTATATCAATGCAGGAATAGGCACCAGTGCAATGCATAGTCGCTTTTTGATATTCCCCGAAATAACGGTGATTTTTTTAGACAACGAATAGTGAGCTATGAGCTTTGAGCCATGAGCTGTATATAACCCAACGGCAGTGCCTTGGGATATAACTGATAATGGACAACTTTGTATGGATATTCGCAAGATAATACATATCGATATGGATGCTTTTTATGCCTCGGTGGAGGAACGAGATTTTCCTCATCTTAGGGGTGTGCCTTTGGCTGTGGGGTCGGCAAAGGAACGGGGTGTGGTGTCTACTGCCAACTACGAGGCTCGTAAGTATGGCGTAAGGTCGGCAATGTCGTCGAAGGTGGCCATGCTTAAGTGTCCTATACTGCGTTTTCAGCCTCCTCGCTTTGAGGTGTACAAAGAGGTGTCGGCTCAGATACATAGAATCTTTGCCGAATATACCGATATGGTGGAACCCCTCTCGCTCGACGAGGCTTACCTCGATGTAACTACCAACAAAAAGAATATGCCTTCGGCTACCATTATAGCTCAAGAGATTAAGCACAAGATATATGAGCAAACACATCTTACAGCCTCGGCAGGTGTGTCGTACAATAAGTTTTTGGCCAAGATAGCTTCCGACTATCGCAAACCCAATGGCCTTTTTGTGATATTGCCTCATCAGGCTCAGGATTTTTTGATGACTCTGCCGATCGAAAAGTTTTATGGCATTGGCAAGGTAACGGCTAATCATCTGCACGAGATGAATATATATACCGGTAGCGATTTGTTTAAGAAAAACAAGTACGAGATGGTGCAGATATTTGGCAAGGCAGGTTTGTATTTCTACGACGTGGTGCGTGGTGTGGATAATAGAGCTGTGGAGCCAAACCGCGAAAGAAAGTCGTATAGTGTAGAAACCACTTTCGAAAAAGACCTTACCACCTCTTTTGCGGTGATTGCCGAACTATATGCTTTGGAACAACGCCTCTGGAAAGATGTGGAAAACACCGGCAAAAGTGGACGTACTCTTACGTTGAAGATACGTTTTTCCGACTTCACCACCCTCACTCGCAGCCATTCCTCCGAAGTGCCTTTGCTATCGTTTCACCAATTGCACAAAACAGCAAAGCGTATGCTTAAGCGTATGGACTATAACGCCAAACCCATTCGTTTGTTAGGAATAGGTATATCAAACCTTATCGACGATACCGAAATAAAAGATATTCAGCTATCGATGGATTTCGAAGATTGAGCTTTGAGCCATGGGTCATGAGCTTTGAGCTATATACAACCCAACGGCATTGCCTTGGGGAATAGGTGTCAAAAAGACATGAGACAAAAGAGAAATCTTACTTTCGTCCTTCGTTCTTCGACTTTTGACAGAGAAGGGAAATAGGCTTTGTTATCCGGTGTTGGTTAAAAAACTTTCTGCCGGTGCCTGTCGCATCTTTTGCCGATGCCCGCAGCACTTTTTACGTCCTTCTAAGATTATAGTATCAAAAGTATTGTGCATATAGTATCAAAAGTGCTGAAATAATACTATCCATTGTGCTAAAAATATTATCTAAACTTGCCCACTTCATTGTTTAAAGTATGCGACTATATGGTGCAAAGTTGCCGACTTTGATATGCAAAGTCGGCAACTTCACACATAAAAGTCGGCAACTTTAAGTGTCAAAGTCGGCAACTTTGAATAATAAAGTCGCCGACTTTGCATAATACTTTCAGCACATTCGATACCATACTTTCAATATATTTGATACTATATATTCACCATGTTGGCAACCATCATTTCCGAACACTCTGAAAACCTTATTCGAACACTGCAAAAACTTACCAAGGCTTTTGCCAAACCTGTAGCCCCTGACTTGCTGAGGCCGACGCACAACCTTTTTGCCGAACAATCGCAGGAAATGTTGTATCACATAATGGTTTCTTTCCCCATATAGGGAAATGAAATGTTAAAAGTAAAAACTATATAGTGCTTAAAATAAGTACTATATAAAAAACTCTTCGGGTGGAGTTTTCGTTCGCACGTATGAAATATTTGTTGTAACTTTGCAGTAGCAAATCAAAAATAAAAAAGAAGTATTAATTTTCTATTGCTTTACAAGGTTAATATTCAGCTGTGTAAAGTGTTAATTACAAAAGGCAACTTCTAAAAATTCCACGTTCTAAGCAAGTATTCATTTTTTTATAAAAACTTTTGCGTGCTTTGCGTTTTTTACCGAAATCTTTCTATTTCTTTTTCAATCGCATAGCTCGCTATGCTCAATCAAAAGAAATTAGAAATCTTTCTAGTAAAAAATCACAAATCACTTGCAAAGCAA
>JAFWZP010000079.1 GCA_017522255.1 Bacteroidales bacterium
CCATCATCACCATCATCACCATTATAATCCTTACCACCATCACCATTATGCGTGGAATTGTAGCCACTACTACAACAGCTACGACAGAGGTTCATTCTACTATGGTCCACGCACTTACAATGGAGCCACATCGAGATACATAGGTAACAGAACAGTGAATGTAAATAATCGTACCAGCACAAGTTATTACAACAATAATCGTACTTTCGGAGAACGCTATGAATCTGCTATCACTTCACGCACAAGCACTTCGTCACGCACTTCTTCAAACAACAGAAACTCGTCAGCTGTTTCAAATCCTTCACGTAGAGGTGGTGTTGATATAAACAATAACGCTTATCGCAGTTCGTCTCGCACATCAACAGCTACCTCAGGACGCACATCTACCACTAATGGAAGAGTGTCGACTACAGATAGAAATAGCGACAATGGTCGTACTTCAACAACCAATACCGGTCGAGTATCTACTACAGATAGAAATAGTAGTGGCAATACTACCGGTCGCTCTACTGCCACAACTAATAGTGGCCGCTCTACTAATGAAAGAAATACCAATGGGGGTACTACGGGTAATCGTGGAACCACTACAATCAACAACGATGCAGGAAGTCGCACTTCTACACGAGTATCAGGTAGCGATCGTTACTCCAAGCCATCGAATGTAGAAAACACTCGTTCAAATCAATATTCTCGTCCTTCTCGTAGTTCATCGTCGGGTAATGTATCAGGAGGAACAAGTTCTTCGTCAAATCGTTCTTCGTCGGTAAGTAATAGTAGTAGAACAAATAGTTCGCGATTTGGCAGCAATCAAAATCGTAGTTCTTCTGGCAATAGCAATCGTTTCAATAGTTCATCATCATCGCGTAGCAGTTCGTCGAGTGTGCGTTCGTCGAGTTCACCATCACGTAATAGTTCGGGATCGTCATATCGTTCTGGCAGCAGCAGTCGTAGCAGTTCAAGCAGTAGCACTAGCCGTAGTTCATCGAGTAGCTCAAGAAGTGGTCGCAGATAATGTAGCAGAAAAATTTATATAAGTCGAACAAAGTGTCAAGATAATAGTTTATACAGGTATAAATTAAAAAAAAGACATTGATATGAGAAAGATTTTGTTGAGCATTGTTGCAATGCTAAGTATTTGTGGATTAAGAGCACAGTATGCATCGGAGGCATTAAATTATAGTCAAACCGATTTGTTGGGTTCAGCAGCTTTTGTAGGACGTGGCGGTGCTATAGGTGCTTTGGGTGCTGATTTTACTGCTGCAAGCTATAACCCCGCAGGTTTGGGTTTGTTTTATTCGTCGCAAATAGCCATCACTCCATCGTGGGAATGGAATATATCTGATGCTAACTACATGGGTAATTCTACTAGTGAACAACGTACTATATTTGCTTTTACTAATGCCAATTATTTGTTTGCTTTCAAGACCAACAATCCCGAAGGATGGAAAGCATTTCAGTTTGGAGTAGGAGTAAATAAATTGCGTAGTTTCAATAATCGTAGCTACGTAGAAGGTAATCCTATAAATTCATCGCTGTTGAATGTATGGACTGATGATGCTAATTATTACGGAGAGTATGAACGTTTTACTAGTTTATTGGCCAAAACATGTGGTCTTATGAGTTATGATAGTGTTTCGAACACTTTTACCGATATATTTAATGGCAATGTGCAAAAATTGCGACAAAGCCGTTATTTGGTAGAATCGGGTGGTATTAGCGAAATGGCAGTGAGTTTTTCGGGCAACTATGAGGATAAACTTTATCTTGGTGCTACAATGGGTGTTCCGTTTTTGTCGTATCGTAGTTCGATGCTTTATTCCGAACAACCTATCGCTGTAGACACTGCAATAGGTTTAAAGGAGTTTGACTTTATGGAAAGTAAAAATATAGATGGAGGTGGTATTAATTTGAAATTGGGTGCTATATATCGCCCTATTGATAATATCCGTTTGGGAGTGGCCTTTCACACACCTACTTATTACGAAATAAATGAATCTTATTCCACCACTGTTGAAAGTACTATTTTGGCTGATGCGTCTCAAAATATCTACCGCAAATCAGAAGCTTCATCGTACGGATTATATACCTACAATTTTTCTACTCCTTTGAAGTTGTTGGCCAATGCTGCTGTTACTTTTGGTGATATGTCATCAAAAATGGCCGGTAGTTTAAGTTTCGATTACGAATATACCAACTATAGGTCGATGCGTTTCTCTAGTGGCGACCCTGATTATATGCGTCAGGTAAACAACGAAATAAAAGACACCTATAAGGCATCTCACACTTTTAGAGTGGGTGGCACATTGAATGTAAAGAAATTTTCGTTTCGCGCAGGTGCCGTATATTCTACCAATCCCTATAAAGAAGAGTTAGATATTGATGCCTCAAAAATGTCGTTGGCTTGTGGTGTAGGATATCAAACAAGACAATGGTTTGTAGATTTGGCCTATGCTCATACCGAACAAAAAGACAAATTGTCTTTTTATGCCAATCCCAACGACCCTATTGAGATAACAAATTACAGAAATGTGCTTATCCTTACGCTTGGAATGAAATTTTAGTGCACATTATGATGAAATATAAAATTAGAGGTAGTTGAATACTGCCTCTTTTTTCGTTTAAAGTATTCGTTTAAAGTAAATATTACAATGAAAAAAATACATCTTTTTATAGCTTTTTCGTTAATAACACTATTGTTGAAAGCTCAACCATCTATGCCTAAAAATATTATTTTTATGGTTGGTGATGGCATGGGAGTTGCACAGGTATATGCTTCAATAGTGTCAATGAAGGGACAATCTAATTTTGAGCGTTTCCCATACATCGGATTCTCCAAAACTTATTCCTATTCCGACTTTACCACCGATTCGGGAGCAGGAGGTACAGCTCTCTTTACCGGACAAAAAGTCAACAATAAGGCTATAGCAATGTCGCCCGATGGAAAGCCTCTAACCACACTACTCGAGAAAGCACAGCAACAAGGTCTTTCCACCGGTTTTGTGGTGTCCACTATAGTGAATTGTGCTACACCTGCCTCTACTTATGCTCATGTGTCAAATCGTGATAAATTCGACAGCATAACATTGCAATTATCGCAGGCACAACTTGATTTCTTTGCGGGTGGCGGTGCTATGTATTTTAAACCATCTAACAGAAAAGATGGTCTTTCGCCAATAGACACATTGATAAAAAGAGGGTGGGATATAGTATACACATTAGATGATATGGCAAAATCTGATGCCAAAAAGATTGGTGCTTTGTTAACTGAAGGCTATCCTGCCAAATATCCCGAACGTGGCGATATTCTTGCTAAAGGGGTAGAAAAAGCTATCAAGCATCTAAGCCGAAAAGAAAATGGTTTTGTGCTTATGATAGAGGGGTCGCAAATAGATTATGGTGGACATGATACAACTCTTTCTGTAGTTGTAAACGAAGTAGTAGAGTTTGATAAAGTGATAGGTATGGTATTGGACTATGCTATCAAAGATGGCGAAACATTGGTTATAGTTACTGCCGACCACGAAACAGGAGGTCTTACACTACCGAGTGGTAACATAAAGGAAGGTACTATGCAAGCTATATTTACAACAACCAACCATACCGGTGTGATGGTGCCTGTGTTTGCTTATGGACCGGGAGCCAATAACTTTGTAGGCATAATGGAAAACGAAGAAATCTATCCAAAAATACTTCAAATAATGGGTTGGGAAAAATAAAATTGAAGTTCTAGCGTTTATTATGGCATATTTTAAACGAATTATTCTACAAGAAGAGATGAAAACATTGAAAAGAGTTTTTATAGTTGCACTTTATTTATGCACAGTTAGCTCGTTAAGTGCACAAACGAAAGATGATAATTTTGTAGGCGACACTTTGAATTGCCCAATAATCAGTTTTAATTTTGCTCCGTGGATGGCCAAAGGTGCTATAAGCGATATGTTCGAATCGCCGATGTTGGATTTTGGCATTTCGGCTATGTATAAAACCAAATCCAATTGGTTGTTTGGCATCGAAGGATCGTTCTTTTTTGGTAGCGACAATTTGAAAAACAGAAAAGAACGTTTAGCTTCGATATATACCGAAGAAGGCACAGTGATAGGAACCGGAGGTAGCGATGCCGGAGTTGATGCTTTTAATCGTGGACTGGTAGGAATGTTACAAGTAGGTAAGATATTCAAAGTAACGCCCAAAAATCCCAATTCGGGTGTGTTTGTAATGTTAGGAGCCGGTATTGCTCAAAACCAAATTGTGTTTATGCCATCGCTTGAAGAGGCACCTCAAATATCCGATTCCTATGCCAAACTCTACGACCATCAGCAACGTGGCCCTGTAATTTCGCAACGTTTGGGTTTTTGGTATATGAACAACAAAAAAACTTATCTAAACATACATGTAAGTTTCGAGTTTACTCAAATGTGGCTGAAATCGACACGCGACTATGTTATAGATGATTTTATGGGCATCCGTGGCAAGGACGATAAAACCTATTTCAGCCACATATATGGTATCAAATTGGGATGGATGATACCTTTGGAAGGAAAAACCACTCAAGATTATTACTACTACTAAACATTTTCTTTATAATGAGATATTTATATACTTTCGGAATATTATGTTATGGTATAGCTATCCGTTTGGCAAGTTTGTTCAATAAAAAAGCCAAACTCTGGATAATAGGACGACACAATATATTCCAACAAATAAAAAAACGAATATCCGACAATCAATCTTCCGTTGCATGGTTCCATGCTTCGTCGTTAGGCGAATTTGAGCAATGCCGACCGGTGATAGATGCTTTTAAAAAACAATATCCTGAATACAAGATATTTGTAACTTTTTTTTCACCTTCTGGATACGAAGTACGAAAAAATTATCACAATGCTGACTATGTTTTTTATCTACCATTAGACACTATGTCAAATGCCAGCAAGTTTGTGGATATAATCAATCCCCAAATAGCTTTTTTTGTTAAGTACGATTTTTGGTTCAACTATCTCAATGTATTGGATAAAAAGAAAATACCCACTATATTGTTTTCCTCCATATTTCGGCCTTCGCAATATTTTTTTGCTTGGTATGGAAAATGGTTTTGTCGCAGGTTGAATGCCTTTGACCATCTGTTTGTGCAAAACAAGGAATCCGAAATTTTACTAAAAAAGCATGGTATTAAACAATGTAGCATTGCAGGTGATACTCGTTTCGACCAAGTGATGTCAATAGCTACAAATGTAAAACAATTTCCTGAAGTGATTCGTTTTGTAGGGCAATCAAGAGTACTACTTGCCGGAAGTTCTTGGGAACCAGACGAACGATTATTGAAAAATTTTATCGACACTTATTTTTCTGACAATATTAAGATAATAATAGCTCCTCATGAAATACATGCTTCACATATTGAATTTTTAATGAAACTTTTTGGAGCATCTTGTGTTAAGTATTCCGATATAGCCAATATATCTGATTTGAAAGATTATAAAGTTTTGATAATAGATAATATCGGAATGTTGTCGAGTTTGTATCAATATGCTTATGTGGCATATATAGGTGGAGGCTTTGGCAAGGGTATACATAACATATTGGAGGCTTTAGCCTTTGGCAAACCTGTATGTTTCGGGCCAAAATACCAAAAGTTTCAAGAGGCAAAAGACATAGTAAAACTACAAGGTGGATACTCCATTAGCAACCAAAACACATTGAATGCCACATTGAGCGAATTGTTTGATTCGGAAGAATTGTATAAAAAAGCATCAGATGTATGCCTACAATATGTGCAGGATAATAAAGGTACATCTGATAAGATTATAAATAAGGTGATGAATTTGTAATATGACTCTACATAGTAGACCAACAACATATATAAAAAATTATTCCCAAGCACATCTCGTTAGATGGCGTAGTATGGTAGGCTTTTGCTTTTTGGCAATGCTTACCATATCGTGTAGTGTGAACAGATTTATTCCACAGGGTGAGTATTTACTCAACAACAACGATTATTTAATAGAACAAGATTCGCTCAACGATGAGGAATACAAAGTTGTATCGGAAGCATTATCGTCAATTGATAAATATGCTCAGCAGCTGCCAAACAGTAGGATATTGGGTGTGCGTTTGGGTATGAGAATATATTGTTTATCCAATCCCAAGAAGGATAATTGGATAAACAATACTATACGAGAACAAGGCTCAAAACCTGTTATCTTTGACCAAGCAAGTATGATTAACACCGCCGAACAATTGAAACTCCTCTTAGAGTCAAAAGGGTGTTTTGACTCTAAGATATGTTACGAAACCGACACCATTAAGAAAAACCGAATAGATGTAACCTATCGCATATTCCCAACCCCTCGATATGTTATAGACACAGTATTTTTTGTAGCAGATAATACCACTGTAGAGCAACTTTTAGCAGACAATAAAAACCGTTCGCTGATAAAGCAAGGCGATTATTACGACCAAGATTTGTTTACCGAAGAACGCAACCGTTTAGCAACATTTTTACAAAATTCAGGCTACTACACTGCCTCTATAGATGTAATATCTTTTTTGTTAGACACCAACGAGGCTAAACACACTATGAGTGTGGAAGTAAAAGTATCGAACCCTAAGGTATATGTTGACCAACAACTCACTGTTGAACCGCTTATTAAGTATTATATTGATAATGTGTATATATATCCCGATTTACAAACTTTGCTACCCATAGACTCGTATAAGAAAATGGACACCTTGAAATATGTATACAATTATCGTGGTCATAAAATGTTGTATCACTTTGTGGTGAATAAAAAAATGCAACTCGATGAATCTGTTATCAGCAGAGCTATATTCCTTACTCCAGACAATATGTATCGATTGATGGGTGTTGAACTTACATATAACTCTTTGATAAACTTGAGAAATTTTAAATTCACTGATATAGATTTTGTTAAATCTAACAGAAAGTCCGATACTGCAGGTTTTTTAAATGCTCACATTCGTTTGATGAACGCTATGAAACATTCGGTATCTACATCGGTGGAACTTACAAACACCTCACCATTATATACTGTAAATGACCCGACCACAAACAATACCGGAAATTTCGGTTTGCAGTGGACTTTGGGTTATCAAAATCGCAATTTGTTTGGAGGTGCCGAAGTCTTTAATGTAAAAACCACTCTGCTTTTTGAATTAGCAAAATCGGCTTTGAGCACAAAAAGTGAGAACTTCTACAGCATATTTTCCGCTTTTGAAACAGGGCTTGACCTATCGTTAGACGTACCCAAATTTATAGTACCTGTACCAAGCTCGTGGTTTTCACGACGTTTTCGACCAAGCACTGAATTTGCTTTGGGTATAAACTATCAGTTTAGAACTTATTTCGAACGGGCTTTGGCTAATGTATCTTTTGGTTATAATTGGCGTAATACAATGTACAAACAACATCAGTTGGTGCCTTTTGAATTTACATACGTGAGGTTTTTGAACCAAACACCGGAGTTTAAACAGCAGATAGACAATCTTTCCGATTTGCGTTTAAAATATCAGTATACTAACCACCTGATTATGAACAGCCATTATACCTTTGTATATAACACTCAACGATTTAACACCAAAACCGACTTCACCTATTTTTCGTTGAACCTCGAAACGGCAGGCAATATATTATATGCCTTCGACAGAGCATTAGATATGCCCAGCGACTCGGCAGGTATATATCAACTATTGGGTGTGCCCTACTCGCAATATGTGCGTGCCGAAATGGACTGGAAACGCTATTTCTACCTCTCCGACCACAATACTTTTGTTGTTCGCACTATGCTTGGAATAGGCATTCCATACGGCAATTCGGTATCACTGCCCTACGAAAAGAGTTTTTATGGCGGAGGACCAACCACTATAAGAGCATGGAATATACGCACTTTGGGTCCTGGTTCATATTTCAACGATGCCACCAATATATTCGAAAGGGTAGGCGACTTATCGTTGGTGATAAACATCGAAGACCGCTTCCATCTGTTTGGTATGTTTGAGGGAGCGGTATTCCTCGATATGGGTAATATTTGGCTATTGCGACCATCTAACGAGTTCCCTGATGGCAACTTTGACATCAATACCTTTATTCCTCAAATAGCAATGGGTGGTGGTGTAGGTTTAAGAATAAATATTTCAATTATCACTTTGCGTTTGGATTTTGCTATACCATTCTACGACCCTCAATACGCCCAATCGCAACGTTGGCGTTTCTCGCATTGGAAATGGAACCAAATAGTTACAAATTTCGGAATAGATTATCCGTTTTAAACAAAGAGTAATAAGCCACATACTACCTGAAGGGGAGTTGTGTGCCACTATCTTGATAAATAGTATCAACTTTTCGAAAGTAACAAAAAAAATTATTACTGTCCGCTAAATAAAATTCAATCTTTGTAATATATTGATTTATAAAGATTAAAGAATGTTTCATCTTGGATAAGCCCCCTATATTGAGTATCTAATCGGCTGTCCGCCGAAATTGGGCTCTATATTTTGTATAGTAGTGTAATCTACAAAAAAGTCTAAAGTCTTCGTGATATTTACGTTTTATAGGCGTTTCTTTTGAATTTTTACTCCCAAATAGGATATATGTATCATCAATATATCGGCTGTCCGACAAAATAAACATCTAACATGACTAGAATTGATTTTTTAGCGGACAGTAATAAACTTTAATAGCAAATTTACTTCTGTCGCTCTTACAAAGTGAATTGGAACGTCGTTGGAGTTTCTCCGGTTTGGCAACGATGGTGAGAATTGTCTTAATGTATTATCTCAACATTCAAACATTCTTTAATAAGCCGGATGA
>JAFWZP010000080.1 GCA_017522255.1 Bacteroidales bacterium
AAGTATTTTCAAGCCTTGAAAGTATATTTTCAAGGCTTGAAAGTATACTTTCATGGCTTGAAAGTATATTTTCATGTCATGAAAATAGTTTTATAAGCATGTATGCGAAGTTTTATAGACGTGCCTCGAAAGTTTTATAGCCGTATCTATGGAGTTTATCAGTCGCGTCGGCCGGCACAATGGGTTGCGAGGCGGTGTGTTTGCCTATTGTCAATTGACAAAAAAATCCCTTGTACACTTTAGGCTGTACAAGGGATTTTTTATATTAAAACGACTCGTAGGTCGGGACTATTTCACAACAAGGAGATGCATACGTTTGGTTTGTCCATCTACTAAGTTTAGCAACATCAAGTATGAACCGCCCTTGTAGTTTTCCAGATTGCACTTGTGATACTTATTTCCCTGCGTATCTATCATATCCACCATACGGCCTACCATATCGAATACTGCGATGTTTTTTATTTCTACATCACTTTCCACCACCACATATTTATCGGTTGGGTTTGGATAAAGGCTGATGTTTGCATCTGTTTGGCATTGTGTTATTCCCACTCCGTTCACTTTTACAGTGATAGATGCAGTGTCGCTTTGGCAACCTTTGGCATATCCCACCACTGTGTATTGAGTGGTAGCAGTAGGCATAACGTTCATTACCGGCACTGTTTCGCCATTGCTCCACATATATTGCGAAGCACCCGAAGCCGTAAGTTTTGTGCTTTCACCCAATTGTATTTCGGAGGTGCCTGTTATCTGCACATCGGGAACAGCCACCACGGTAAGCATTGCAAAGGTGGTAGTATTCGACGAAGTGCTGTCGGCATAATAGTAAGTGGCGGGATCCAAATCGGCAGTGTTCACACTTATATTGCCACTCTCGAATATGGCACCTTGGCAAACGGTATCTATAATATAGGTATAAGTATCGCTCGAATTTAGAGGAAGCTGCAAATAGTCTATCCACACGCAGTTGCTACCTTCGCTTACCGAGACGTCTTTATCGTATTCGAAGCTAAAAGTATGAGTACCTGCGGGCACAAAAAAGGCGGCTCTCTCCCATCCTATTTCGCCCGAAGCATTCTCCATTTCCTCACCATCCATCTTGAAATAGAATTTATCGTAGTTACTTTCGGTAGACACTTTGCGGTAATATGATATCGAATCATCTATAGTCGAAGTCCATGTAATGGATATTTTAGACGTTGATCTATGATCTAAATTGGTTTTCGACTTCATCGAATATTGTCCGTCCACCTTGTCATCCGTAGCTATTTCCCATGGATTTTGATCGGTATTGTTCCAAGTATATTTGGTGAAATTGCCTGTTTCGAAATCTTCCACCAACCCCTTCAACGACAACATAACAGTGTCACGATAGGTATACAATTCGTTCGACATAGTGTTGTATATGGGCAAGGTAACATTTTGTTTCAATGCCTGATTCAATGCTATGGTATATTCCACTTCTATTTGTCCATCGGCCGGCAATAGGTTAATATTTGGTCGAGGATTGCTCACAGACACAAGAGGATTGGAGGAATACACTTGGTTTTGAAGATATCTAAACGGAAGAGTACCTATGTTTTTGTATTTGATGGATAGCAACAACGTATCGCCCGGCAATAGATATGAGCGTTGAGAGGTTGTAATATTGTTGATATCTTCGTCCACTTTGGCAATGGCGTATCCTTCGGCAACGAAGCGACAGGTGTAAATCGAGGTTTTGTTGTCAGCAAAATGAACAGTAACATTTATTGCCAATCGTTCGCCATTCGGCACATTAGAGAATATATGAGCAGAAGTGTATAATGTATCTATGGCACCAACCTGCATACTTCCTACATTTATCATAGTATCGTATACCACTACTTTTCGGTTATCCGCCGACTTTATTTCCAGCCACACATTTTGAGCATCTTCCACACCCACGTTCGATATTTCGATAGCTATTCGGGCATCATCACCCACATTAGCAGTGTTGTCGCTGTTTGCCCAAGCATTCTCTACAATCACAAACGGACCATTTGGAGCTATAACATTAATCTCGGTAAATGATATTTGATAATTTTGAGCCGACACAGCCAACTCGAAAGTTCCGACGGTATTTAAAGGTTCGAAAGACAAAGTAGCATCACCGTTGACATCGGCGAATGTAGCGGCTACCAATTCGCCATCATTGTCGGTCAAAGCCACGTAGGCATAAGGCACTGCTTGCACCGATAGACTTTGAGCGTCGTTGAACAGAGTGGTGCTTACATTCACGTCCATAACCTCTGCCTGAGTAAGGTAGCTCATCACCGAAGGGTCGCCCATAAGGTGATATATTTCCCAATAATATGTTTTGTATGTAGTAGAAGTTGGGGCGGCCTGCACAGCCATATTTCCTGCCATTATTATGGCACCATTGGAGGTATACCAATCGGCATACGACTCGTTGTGAGTGTGGAACAGACGGTCGTAGGCACCAAGATTGGCAGCACTATATGCAGGGGTTGGACAGGTGGAAGTGTTTATGGTTCGCACGCCCACAGCCCACCAATAGTCCTGATCCCAATAAGTGGAGTTTGAACCACCTATATATCCTACGGCACCGCAATAGTTGCCTTTGCGTAACAATGCTTCACCCAAGCACGACGACACATCAAACTTGTTAGACAAGCAGCAGTTACCTATCATAAGACCGAACTTTTGAGTGTTCTGCATTCTGTTTACATCCGATGTATTAAATTCGGGAATACTCCAATTATCATAATTGCAGTGAGCACTATAGTTGGCATATCCCACACCATTGCTCAGTGCATTAAACACCCCTGTTTCGGCTGCCGAAGTTCCCGAACTGGGATTATAGTACGAAGTTACAGACGTATATCCATAGTTGGCATTCACATAATTATCTTCCAAATAGTGTATTACGGGGTCGGCATGAGTATAGCCATGGTCGCCACGCTGACCACCATCTTCGCCGGCTACCACCAACGCCTTGTCCAAATAGGAAGGGTCTTCCATCAAATATTGTTCATACATAAGGGTTTTTTCTATTTGGGGAGTAAGGTGAGCCACCGTTTGAGCCGAAAAACGACCATAGTAACAATCGGGAATAATGTCGCCATCGGTCCAAGTAAAATAATACAAATCGGTGATATGGTCGTTCATATACGAAGAACTTACACGGCTATCGAAAGGAGGTATTTGTTGTATATCACCTACAAGCAACACGTATGTGGGAGCAGGATTTTCGGCAGTGGCATTGGTATATTGCGATTTCAAGTATGCTTGTATCGATGTGGTGGTAGTACCCACATTGGCATCGTCGGTATATACTATGTCCACCAAAAAGCCTTTACGTTTTTTCCACGCCACAAATTCATCAAACTGTCCTTTAAACGACGAATGCGATACTATAAGATATTTTAGCGGACCGGTGGTGTAAGCATCTTTTTCCAACACGTTTGCTATATCAGCCTTTACCGAGAATGCCGACGATGAATGTAGTTTTTTCATCTTGCGAGTGGCTGCCACATCGGCATCTTCAAACACTATTTCGACTTCCAATTCCTTTACTATTGATATTTCGTTTGTAACCGGATTATACTTTATAGGCGAAAAATATACATTGGCAAGATTGATATTACGAGCCACCCCTACCTCTTCGATGCGTATAACATCGGTGCCATAAAACTCATTCAACGAATATGTTTCGCTGTTCTTAACCAAAGGGAATGGACCTTCTTCGGATTTGGAACGCAAGGGTTGAGCAGGATATACGGGATATTTCACACCCAATTGTTCTGCATTATACACCTCGGTTTTGGCATCAATCACTCTATATGAAACACCTTTACACAATGGCATTTCGATAGTTTGCGACAACACCGGTAAGTTGGGATTACCCACATCTGCCGAGGGATAAAAGCCTTCTATAACCAACAAGGAGTACATTCCTTCAGGCGTTTTTAGATCGTGGGCAACAAGGTTACCGACTTTAAAGGTTAACGATACATTATTATAATCGGATTGCTTAACACTGCAATACCTAACACTTTCTGCTTTTACCAACAGCGAAGTCAATAAAAACAGTCCAACAAATAATAATCTTTGTTTTGTCATAATCTGTATTTTATCTATTCAACAAATTGTTATTTTCATCATCTTTCGATTCGGAATCATCTTGATTGGTTACATCTTCGTAGTCATCAAAATGTTCGTTTTCGTTATCAGCATTGTTCGAAAAAGAATTATTTTCGTCATACTTTTTTTTATTCATCATCTTGGACGGGATATCTAAGAGATAATTAAGCAACGTTATCATCAAACTAAATAACAATGCTGTTCCAAAGCCATCTACATGAAAGTTGGGAACTATCTTAGATGCCATAATAATGATAACGGCATTTATCACCAACAAAAAAAGCCCCATACTGAATATCGTAAACGGCAATGTAAGCACTATAAGTATCGGGCGTATAAAGTTGTTTAGCAATGATATCACCACAGCTGCCAATATGGCCACAAGCACATTATCCACCTTCACACCATTCAATATGTAAGATGCTATAAGAATAGCCAATGTCATCACTATGGTTTTGGTAAGGAACGAGTGTTTGCTTGGTTTGTTTTTATTTACGTTAGAAAATTCTATGTGCATATCAACAATGTTTAATCAAGATATCTTAGGGCATAAAAGTCGTTTCTTACGCCATCAATATCCATAATAAATATTACATACAACTAATATTGTATAGTGTTTTCTCTATTAGTTCGTTCATATTGGGTTTATAGTTATTGAGGAACGTACCCGTAGCACGATTGGCTATTATAAGACACATAGTTAAGGCATTATGCCCAAGCAGCCTACTTAATCCATATATAGCCGATGTTTCCATCTCAAAGTTCAACACTCTGTTGCCGCTATATTCAAACGACGACAATAGCGAGTTTATATCTTCTATACGTGTTTCGAGCCTTACCTGCCTACCCTGCGGAGCATAAAATCCGGGAGCAGTGGCAGTAATACCCTTATATGCATCTGAGCCCAACTTGTCCAACAACATTTCGCTACCACGCACTACATAAGGTTTGGCAAAGCAATCGTCGAATTTAGCATGAGCATAAAAGGCTTCTGCCATTTCGGGCTCAAACATACTATCGTCGTGCTTATAGTAGTTAAGCAAACCGTCTAAACCTATGACATAGCTCGATGCCACTATGCTTCCCACCGGTATATCGGCGTGCAAAGCCCCTGATGTTCCTACGCGTATCAAGTTGAGTTTGCGATGTTCGGCCTTGGGCATTCGTTTGTCCAAATCCATATTCACAGCAGCGTCTAGTTCGTTTAACACTATATCTATATTGTCAGTTCCCATTCCGGTGGATAATACCGTAATGGAAGTATTGCGATACACACCCGTAATGGAGTGCAATTCTCTGTTTTCTGTTTCTTGTTCTATGGAAGTAAAAAAAGGTTTAAAAGCATCCACTCGCTTCGGGTCTCCTACCAAAACCACAGTGTCTGCTATCTGATTTCCTACCAAATCTATATGATATAAACCACCTTTTGATGATAGTACCAATTCTGATTCCTTTATCATATCTCTTATTATCTGTTTGTTAGCAATATTCTTGTATATCTAACCGAGCTACAAAGATATGATTTTTTTTCCATTCACACAACTCTTTTTTTGCCAAGTTAAGACAACTTCTCTATTTTGGCTATTATAGATGATAAATCCATTTCATTGTTTGGCATTGTTATAGTTGCTTGAGAATAGTATGGCTCACGTTGCTTTATGGCTTCAGCCACATAAGATGGCAAATCGTCGGGCAAAATATTCTTTACAAGGGGGCGTTGTTTCTTGGCCTTTTTCAGCCTATCTACTATAAAACCTTCGTTTGTTTTTAAATATATACTCAAGCCATTGGCGTTTATCCATTCCATATTATCGCCAAAACAAGGAGTGCCGCCACCGGTAGCTATCACCATATTGTCCATAGATGCAGTGGTGTGTAGAAGTTTTTGTTCTAATATCCGGAAAGCGTCCTGCCCATATTTTTCGAAAAATGCCGATATAGTAATCTTATACTTTTTCTCAAACAAAACGTCCATATCCACAAAGCCATACCCTATCTTGTTTGCTATCTTCTTTCCTATTGTGGTTTTGCCACAACACATATAGCCTATCAGATATATTTTCATACTATGCCTTTTGTGTCGTCAAAAGTTGATTTGAAGTTTCATACCCGACGCAAATCCCATGCCTATATTATATGTTTCCACCGTAGGGATAAGTCGTAGCGACAAATCGTCGTTTATTTGAAAGTCAAACAAATGTCCGTAGCAGTAGGCATCTATCAAATTTAGTGCATATATTGCCACACCTGCAATTATAGATAGCTGGAAGTTTTTTTCGTATGCTTGATAGAGATTATATATGTTCTCATCCGGATAGCTGGCATAGTCCGGCAATAGGTCGGTGGTGTTACCCTCGTTGCGATTGATATATTCTGTTTTAAACTTTTGTGCGTTACGATAGTTTGTTACTCCAAAATAGGTTGCCACTGCGGCACCTCCATATATTATGCCCACCTTCCAAGCCTGACGATTATATATCTGTCCCCAACCGGGTATTACGGCACTCTTCCACAAAGCAGTATTGGCACTATGAGCCGACACAGCCTGCTGCGGAGTATCTGCCACTATATTGTCTTTTTGCACCTTGTCAGTAATAGGCACAGGTGTTTGCCCATTGACCACACACGGCAATGCCAAAAGAATGATAACAAAAAGAGTAAGAGACATATCCCCCACTCTTTGTTTTACAATATATAATATATTATTGCACACTACTTGTTATGTTTGATAAGTGATATTATTCTTTCGAAGTCCGAATCGCTATTAAAGTGTATTGTCAGTGTTCCTTTTCCTTTTCGGCTTCGTTTTATATCTATCTGCGATTGTATGTATCTATGCAAATCTTCTTTGGTTGTTTGGTGTAGCTGAGGCAGTTCACTCTTTTGCTTGACCACTGTGTTTTTAGGAGCAACCATTGCTTTCACCAAACTTTCCACTTGTCGCACCGACAAGTCTTTAGTAACAATCTCATGTAATATAGTCAACTGAATATCGGCTTCTTCTATATTAATCATAGCACGTGCATGAGCCATACTTATCTTATTAGCCGACAAAGCCACTTGCACTTCAGCCGGCAGTTTAAGAAGTCGCAAATAGTTGGTTACCGTAGAACGATTTTTACCCACCTTTTCGCTCAATTGCTCTTGAGTAAGGTTGCATTCCTCTATAAGAGCATTGTATGACAAAGCTATTTCTAAAGCATTAAGATTTTCGCGTTGAATGTTTTCCACCAATGCCATTTCCATCACCTGAGCGTCGGTTGCCACACGTATATATGCCGGTATTTCGCCAAGGTCGGCAAGTTTGGCAGCTCTAAAGCGTCGCTCGCCGGCTATCAGTTGATACCTGCCATTCGACATTTTCCTCACCGTGATAGGTGTTATCACTCCTTGTTGTTTTATACTTTGAGCCAATTCGTCCAATGCCTCTTGGTCAAATTCTTTGCGAGGTTGATATGGGTTAGTATCTATTTTTTCCAAAGCTATATTGGCAATACCGGCTGTTACCAACGACGAATTATCATCATCGGCTGCTTTATGATTGGTCATTGCACTTATCATATTGGCATCTGTCAGTATTGTTCCCAATCCTCTACCCATTGCATTCTGTTTCTTCGCCATATCTTATTCTCTATTATTTGTTTCGTTCCAAAATTTCTTGAGCCAAGTTTAAATAATTGGTAGCCCCCACGCATGTGGCATCATACATTATTATTGATTCTCCATGGCTTGGTGCTTCGCTTAGCTTGGTGTTGCGATATATCAAAGTTTCAAACACCATCGATTTAAAGTGTGTTCTTACATCTTCCACCACTTGTTTTGCCAATCGCAAGCGGGCATCATACATAGTTATAAGTATACCCTCTATACTTAGGTTTGTATTCAATCGGGTTTGCACTATTCTTATGGTGTTCAATAGTTTTCCCAATCCTTCGAGGGCAAAGTATTCGCTTTGTACAGGTATTATCACCGAGTCGGAAGCTGTTAAAGCATTCACTGTTATAAGCCCCAACGATGGCGAGCAGTCTATTATAATAAAGTCGTATTCATCTTTTATCGGTTCCAAAGCATTTTTGATAAACATTTCACGATTTGGCATATCCACCAATTCTATTTCGGCACCTACCAAATCGATACGTGTTGGCAAAAGATAAAGATTGGGTGTTGTGGTTTCCACAATACATTCTCTTGCGTCCAACTGCTGAACAAAACACTCGTATGCACTATTATCCACGTCTTCGCTTTCTACTCCCAGTCCCGATGTAGCATTGGCCTGAGGGTCTGCATCTATCAAAAGCACTTTATGCTCCAAAACAGCCAAAGCTGCACTAAGGTTCATTGCTGTAGTGGTTTTGCCTACTCCGCCTTTCTGATTTGCTATCGAAATTATCTTTCCCATAATATATGTTTCGTTTGTTGATTATAAAAAATGAGTGTTTATATGTTTTTCAATTCCGACTCGTCGAATATACTGTCAATATCAAACGAGAAATCGCTGTCATCTATTATTTGACTATCTTCTGTCATCTCTCCTGTTTCGGCAAATCGAATCACATTTTCAAGCCCTTCTATAAATTTGGTAAAATCTTCTTTATACAAAAACATTTTGTTTTTCTCGAATACAAATTTACCTTCTTCTTGTCGGAAAATCTTTCTACTTTCGGTAATTGTGATGTATTTTTCGCCATTTTTTGTTTCTTTCACATCCAAAAAATAGGTTCGTTTTCCGGCCTTAACTACCTGAGAATATAAAATTTCCTTATCTTTAGTGTTGTCTACGTCCATCTCTGTTGCTTATTTATTTTGAATTGGCAAAAGTAAGAAAAAAAACTGAATTATCAATTTTTTTTTATCAACAATACTTTATTCAATCATTACTTATATTCTTTTGCTTGTCATTATATCTAATATCATATTGTCTACATCGTTCATACCATCGTGTCCCAGTTTACCAAGGTTGGCAATAGAATAGTCCACATTAGGTTCGGCAATGCCATCGGTGGCATCTACCACTTTGTTGTTTATGGCCAACTCGCTCGACACAAATGCCGAATACAATCCTGTGGTTATCTTTAAAGCGCAGCTTGGTTTTGCTCCGTCGCACACCATACCTGCTATTGTGTTGATAAGATTTTTGATAGCGTAAGATATCTGTTCGAATGTGCCACCCTGCAAATATGTAAAACCAGCTGCCACTCCTATCGAGGCATTTACTATACCGCACAGTGCCGACAATCGTCCTATGCCTCGTTTTACGTATATCGATGTAAGATGGCTAAGTATCAATCCTCGAACTATTGTTTCCTCCGGCATATTCTTTTGCATACCATATTCATATATAGGCAATGTGCATGTTATTCCTTGGTTTCCGCTTCCCGAATTGCTATACACCGGTTTTGTACAGCCGTCCATACGGGCATCCGAAGCTGCCACTGTTTTGGCTATAGTGGTATGCACCACATCGCCGGCTGCTATATCCAATAATATTTTTCCCGTACACAAGCCATAACCCTTTGCACCCTCTTCGGCAGCTGCAACATTATAGCGTACTGTTTCTTTTATAAAAAGCAATTCCTCGATAGGTGTTTGAGTAGCAAACTCATACACCTTTTGCATGGTTAGATGCACATCAGCCTGTGCAGTAGCTTGCACTGCTTGCACCGGATTGTCGAGTAGCACATCAGCATTTTTTTCTATCCTCACAAAGTTGGTGTGCTGTCCGGCTATGGCAGCCAAAGCACGAGCCTCGCCTTTTTGGCACACACACTCCACATATAGTTTTTCGGTAGTGTCTTTTATCTTTATAACCACCTTTTCTTTGTTGGCTTCGAGCCATTGTTTGGCACGTTCCACATCATCAGAGGGGATATCCAATACTTCGAGTTTACGAGACGAGTCGCCGGCCACTATACCCATTGCAATAGCTATCGGCAATCCTATCATTCCTGTGCCGGGTATACCCACACCCATGGCGTTTTTAAAGATATTTTTGCTCAAATTGACCTCTACTTTATCGGGGATATCACCCAGTGTTTCCCTTGATTTTGTTACCGCCAATGCCACTGCTACCGGTTCGGTACAACCCACTGCCAAAACCACTTCTCGATTGATAAGCGATTTTATGTTTTGTATTTCTGCGTTAGTCATCTCGTTGTTTTTTAGCTTTTTATTTTTTCACAAACAATAGCGACACACGAGTTTTTCGTTCCCCGATGCCGCTATTGCGTATGATATATTATTGCCTTTATTACTTAGCAAACAATTTGGTCCATTCAAATTTTCTACGATTTTTCCAATCGTTTTTGTGATATATATAGCTGGCTATCAAAGGCACTACAGTAGTAGCTTCGGCATACACCATTTGTTCGAACACTGTGTCTACCTTACCCCACGAAGAGGCTTCTTTCAAAGTAGAGCTCGAACAAGCACCATCGCGAACGTCGGCTACGGTGATTTGGATAGCATATTTGTGCATTTCTATATCTTCGTGTCCCAACACTTCGGCACATACCACTGTGTCTTGAGCGAAGTTTTTAGGAGTGCCACCACCTACCATAAACAAACCTGTGGCAGGAGCAGCTATCTTTATTTGAGTAAGTTCGTAAAAGTCGCGAACCGAGTCGATAGACATGTGTTTGTCAGGGTTTTCCACTTGGTGCATTACCAAACCGAAACCGGCACTCGAGTCGGTGAAAGCGGGACAGAAAATAGGAACATTGTGTTCGTAGCAAGCTTGCACCAACGAGTCTTTTTTCTTGGCGTTGCCATTGGCTAACCATTTACCCATTTCGTAGATAAACTCACGCGAAGAGTATGGGCGTGGTTCCAAGCTATTGGCTATTTCTTTTATCGAACGGTCGCAGAATTGCAGTTCTTCTTCGTCGATAAATGTGTCGTATATTCTATCTACATAGTTGGCACGCAAAAATTTATCATCTATAAAAGGAGTACCTTTGTAGTGTTTGAAACCCAACGCTTCAAAAAAGTCCATATCCACGATAGAAGCACCGGTAGATACTATACAGTCTACCATATTATTTTTTACCATATCCACATACACTTGCATACAACCTGCTGCCGATGTACTTCCTGCCAAAGTAAGTATGATAGAGCAATCTTTATCATTTACCATTCTGTCGTAGATATCGGCTGCTGTGGCAGTGTCGCGTGAGGTAAACGACATACCTCTCATAGAATTGATTATTTCGGTTGCATCAACTTTCTTTATGTCGAAATGTTGAATTTCTTCTTTTAACAAATCTCTCTTTTCCATATTGATAGATATTATTTTTATTTGTATGTTTTTTTTATTTTTTGCTGATTAAAACGATGTTATTATAGTGGCAAAGTCGTCGGCTTTTAGCGAAGCGCCGCCTATCAAACCGCCGTCCACATCAGGGTTGGCAAATAGTTCTTTTGCATTTTTGGCGTTGCAACTACCGCCATATAGTATTGATGTATTTTCACCTACTTCGGCACCATATTTTTCCACTATAAGCGAGCGTATGAAAGCGTGCATTTCTTGAGCCTGCTCGGGTGTGGCTGTTTTGCCGGTTCCTATAGCCCATACCGGTTCGTATGCTATTATTATCTTGCCAAATTCTTCGGCCGATAAACCAAACAAGGCTTCTGTTATCTGTGTTTTCACTACTTCGAATTGCTTGTCGGCTTCGCGTTCGGGCAATAGTTCACCACAGCATACTATAGGGCTTATCTTGTTTGCCAACAACTGCTTTACCTTATTGGCAACCACCGCATTGGTTTCGCCATGATATGCTCTACGTTCGGAGTGTCCAACTATGCAATAGTCCACTCCAAAAGATTCCAACATCGATGCCGACACCTCGCCGGTATAAGCTCCCGACTCGTGTTCGCTTACATCTTGTCCGCCTACGGCAAAATACGATTCTTGCGACATATCGGTGCATAATTCCAAATAAGGAAAAGGAGGACACAAAATCACTTCGGCTTTGATGTCGTCCATCACTTCCAATTTGTCCATCAAATCATTAACCAATTCGTTCGCTTCTTCGAAGCGTTTGTTCATTTTCCAGTTGCCTGCCACTATATTTCGTCTCATGCTACTTTGTTTTATTTGCTATATATGTGTTTAACAATAGGAAAAGCATATTACTTCTCCTTAATATATTTTTGCAAAGATACACTTTTTTTTTGATACTGCCAAACAAGATTTTTACACAGCCCATGCATGACTGCTACAAACACGTTACAATAATACATTATATAAGGAATAAAATGTATTTTTCGAAGCGATTTAGAGCCAATCAAAATGTTAACGAAATTCCGCAATTGTTAAATGCATTTCCATTTTCCCTCCCGATGACGGTGATTTTTCCTCCCGATGATGGTAAAAAAACATCTCGACGATGACATTTCAGCATCACGAGGGAGTATCACCACACCCGGGAGTGGCAATAAAAGTGGTATACCATCGCACAAAAAATGGTATACCGTCGTATTTTTGACAGATAAATTGCCTGCAAACCTGCCTCTCTAACACTTATTAAGAAAACACCCCGTATTTGAAAACCAACACATTAGCCCGATAACGCTGCGAGAATGCGTTATTTTGTCAAAATCATCTTCTCTCGAACAAATACACAATTATACGAGTTAAACAGCCACAAGTTAACATCTGATAATTTTATTAACGACATTAACAACAAGTTTACGCACCTAAAATATCCTCCCTTGCCTTATATTATTATGTGTCGAAAATATTTTTATTCGAAGTATAGCATCAAAACCACTTGCCTTACTCCTTGCAAAAAACAATAATATGTATATCGCCTAAACATAGCTCTATGTGATATGTTATCGTTCCTGCAATGGCACAAAGCACGCTGTCAATTTGTCATAACGAAAAACAAAAAAGACTTTTTTCTGTTGTAAAACATGACAAAATGCGTAAAAAAACTTTTTTTTGATAGTTTGGCACGGTATTTGATGTATTACCATGTGAAGACAAACAAAAAAACTAACAAACAAGAATAATAAAAATAAAACATAAATAAAATGGGAAAAATAATTGGAATTGACTTAGGAACTACCAATAGTTGTGTAGCAGTAATGGAAGGTAACGAACCCGTTGTTATCGCTAATAGCGAAGGACACCGCACCACACCTTCAATAGTAGGTTTTTTGGAAAATGGAGAACGTAAAGTAGGCGACCCCGCAAAACGTCAAGCCATCACCAATCCTCACAATACTATTTATTCTATCAAACGCTTTATGGGCGAAACTTACGACCAAGTAGCCGGCGAAGTTTCATCTGTTCCTTACAAAGTGGTAAGAGGCGACAACAATACTCCTCGCGTGGATATTCAAGGTCGCTTGTACACCCCTCAAGAAATATCGGCCGTGATATTGCAAAAAATGAAAAAGACTGCCGAAGACTTTTTGGGACAAGAAGTAACCGAAGCCGTTATTACAGTGCCTGCTTACTTCAACGATGCTCAACGCCAAGCCACCAAAGAAGCCGGCGAAATAGCAGGTTTGAAAGTGCGTCGTATTATCAATGAACCTACAGCAGCCGCCCTTGCCTACGGTCTTGACAAGAAAAACAAAGATATGAATGTGGCTGTATTCGACCTTGGTGGTGGTACTTTCGATATCTCTATCCTTGAACTTGGCGACGGTGTGTTTGAAGTAAAATCTACCAACGGTAACACTCACCTTGGTGGCGACGACTTTGACCAAAAAATCATCAACTGGCTTGCTGATGAGTTCCAAGCCGAAAAACACGTAGACCTTCGCAAAGACCCTATGGCTCTTCAACGCCTAAAAGAAGCTGCCGAAAAAGCTAAGATAGAACTATCAAGCAGCCAACAAACCGAAATAAACTTGCCTTACATTATGCCTATCGACGGCATACCACAACACTTGGTAAAAACTCTTACTCGTGCCAAATTCGAACAACTATGCGACGACCTTATCCAAGCCACTCTTGAACCTTGCCGCAAAGCTATGCAAGATGCAGGTTTGAGCAACTCGCAAATAGACGAAGTGATACTTGTGGGTGGTAGCACACGTATACCCGCTATCCAAAAGATAGTAGAAAACTTCTTCGGCAAAGCTCCTTCAAAAGGCGTTAACCCCGACGAAGTGGTGGCAGTAGGTGCTTCTATCCAAGGCGGTGTACTTACAGGCGAAGTAAAAGACGTGTTGTTGCTCGACGTTACTCCTCTATCGCTTGGTATCGAAACCCTTGGCGGTGTGATGACAAAACTTATCGAAAGCAACACTACTATTCCTACCAAGAAATCGCAAGTGTTCTCGACAGCTGCCGACAACCAACCCAGCGTGGAAATACACGTACTTCAAGGCGAACGCCCAATGGCTAACCAAAACAAAACCATAGGCCGCTTCCACCTCGACGGTATTCCACCAGCACCAAGAGGAGTGCCTCAAATTGAAGTAACTTTCGATATCGATGCCAACGGTATACTTAACGTATCGGCTATGGACAAAGCCACCGGCAAGAGCCAAAACATACGTATAGAAGCATCGTCGGGACTTAGCGACGAAGAAATCAAACGCATGAAAGCCGAAGCCGAAGCCAACGCCGAAGCCGACAAGAAAGCCAAAGAAGAAATAGAAAAGATAAACAATGCCGACGGTATGATTTTCCAAAGCGAAAAGAACCTGAAAGAATATGGCGACAAGATACCTGCCGACAAGAAAGCCAACATCGAAAGTGCTTTGAACGAACTTAAAGCTGCACACTCTGCCAAAAACGTAGCACAAATAGACGCTGCCATGGAAAAAATAAACAACGCATGGAGTGCCGCAAGCGAAGATATGTACAAGGCTCAACAACAAGCACAAGGCGGTGCACAACCCGGTCCTGACGCTGCACAAGGTGCTGCCGGAAACCAAGGTCAAAAAGCCGACGACACCGTAACAGATGTTGACTACGAAGAAGTGAAATAACAGCTCCCGCACATAGGCAAGCCACAAAACGCCTGCCTCCACGGTTGCTGAAACATAAAAACGCCGTCCATGGACAATATTATCCAACGGACGGCGTTTATTTATGCATATATTAATAACAAGCACACCATGAAAAAGATATTGACGATAATGGCAGTGGGAATAAGTATTCTGGTTACAACTGCGTGTAATATTGAAAAAACTGTTGCCAATATTGATGCATCAATGCTTCTTGGTAGGTGGGTAACAATTGATGCTGAAGAGCAATGTAAATGGAACCCAAGCATAAAAAATAAATTAGACTCTACAGATTATATATATACTAAAATGGATGTATATGAGAGCATGATTGAAACCACTATTCCAAATGAGATAGGAAAAGGAATAATTGGCAACTATTTTATTGACAAAAACAATGCATTGTGGGGCTACGGAGCCAATGGTCGTTTTTGGGCAGAAGGTGATAATCCTTATGTATTTAGAATCAAAGAACTCACATCAGATAAGCTTGTATTCGAATATGATTACCATAAGAAAAAGTGCAAGTGTATAGCAATCTATACATTGAAAAAACTCTAATACTTATACACAATGAAAAAGATATTGACGATAATAGTAGTTGGGATAAGCATACTGTTTATAACTGCGTGTAATAGCAACAATGAAAACAATGTAGCAATTGATGTTGATGATAATACAACAACCGTAATCGACACAGTGGTAGAAATGAAGGATACCACAATCAAAACTATTGAAGATTGGATTGTATATGAAACTATTGATTTCAGTTTGCCTTTATGTAAATTTGCCGATACGAAAATACACGATACATTATTATCTATAGTGAATAATCAATTCGGAAACGACTTCGATGCTGTTTACATCGTTTATTTTCCAACAGTGGATACTATCGGAACATACGGTAAAGACTCAGTCCCTTATCTGTACAATTTGTATATAGGAACTATAAATTATGATTATCATGGAGGCACATGGAAAAGTATGCTTGAATCAATAATAGGATGTAGCATGATTGGCGATAATTTATGCTATATTGAAGGTGATATTACACTCAAGCGATTATTTGTAAAAACATCGGAAAAGATACATCGAACATTGATACTCGAAAATACAGTATGTTCATGTGCAGAACTAGATGCATACTGTTATTTATTTGACAACGACAGCCTTTTCTTTAAGAGCGATTTGAATTGAAAGAATACACAATTGAGCAATAAAACTGCTAAGTAAGCGTTTACTTATGCATATATTAATAACAAACACATAATACACAATGAAAAAAATATACACATTACTGATGGCTGCACTTTGCCTGGCAGCCGTAAGCTGCAAACAGCAGCCCGAGAAAAAGACCGATATGAAGTATCGTCCATTGGGCAACACAGGTCTTATGGTTAGCGAAATAAGCATTGGATGCGGAGGTTTCGAAAAGATAGACAGTGCCGCATCGTTGGAACTGATGACCGTAGCCCTCGACAGCGGTATGAACTACATCGATATATACGATGCCAACCCCAAAACTCGTTCAAACATAGGCTACGCCCTACAAGGTCGTCGCGACGAGATGATAATACAAGGACACATAGGCACCGTGTATAAAGATGGCCAACACAGCCGCACCCGCGATGTGGAAGAAACACGCCAAGGATTCGAAGACCTTTTGGCTCGCCTAGGCACCGACCACATAGAAGTGGGAATGATACACATAGCCGATAGCCGACAAGAATGGGAAGAACTCGAAAACTCGCCATTCCTCGAATATGTGTTCCAACTAAAGGAAGAAGGAAAAATAAAACATATAGGCATCAGCAGCCACAACGCCGAAGTGGCACTGTTGGCAGCCAAAAGCGGTTGGATAGAAGTGATAATGTTTTCGCTAAACATAGCCTTCGACCGCCTGCAAGGTGGTGCCACCCCTTGGCAAAAGGGTGCTATGGAAAACCTACAAGCCGGCATTGACCCCATACGTATGGAACTTTACGACTACTGTGCTACTCATAAGATAGGCATAACAGTGATGAAAACCTTTGGCGGTGGTGGTAAACTGCTGGACGCTAAAACCTCGCCACTTGGCATGGCCTACACTCCCGAACAATGTATAGCCTACTGCTTGGCAAAACCTTGCATAGCCACATGCATACTTGGCATAGACAACCTTGACGAGCTGAAAGCCGACCTGCACTGGATACATGCCACCGAAGCCGAAAAAGACTACAACGCCATGGCTAAGAATGAAGCCACAAAGCAACCCGGCGACTGCACCTACTGCAACCACTGCTCGCCATGCAACGTTGGAATACCAATTGCCAAAGTTACAGAACTGCTTGACAAAGCCACCAACGAAGGACTTACCCCTGAGCTGCAAGCCCAATACGATGCCCTACCCCACCATGCCGGAGAATGCACCGACTGCGGAGCATGCCTAAGCCGTTGCCCATTCGAAGTGGATATACCTTCTAAAATGGATAAAGCCAAAGAGATATTTGGGAAATAGTATATACCCAACAATATAACGAGAAATGCAACCATAGAGACGTGCCGTAGCACGTCTTTATGGTTGCATAATATTTTATCCCCAAAAAACCAACACCCCGAATATTTTTACCCACAAACAACATTCCCCCGATCGTACAGACGCGCCGCGGCGCGTCTCCAAAAAAACATATACCCCCCAAAAACCAACTTATCCCATATACGTTACGCCGATAACATATATGGGATAAGTTCTTAAGATATATATGATTTTATTGTATAACGCTTTATTCTGAGACAGGGCGAACCGTACACCCGAGGTTACGACTGTACCAATTCACATCGTGGTCGCCACTGTCGAAGCCGAGGCGGTAGGCACCGCTCTCGTAGGGCGAGGAGCTCCAAAAGTTGCCGTACTCACCAACGCCGGTACGCGACGACCCGCCGCAGTAGCCCGCAGCAGGAAGAAAGATTCTGTTGCCATTAGGTCCTGTTACTATCATTCCGTTTACGCCATTTTGCGTAGTCCATGTCCATGTGCAATTGTTATTCAATTCTTTCATCTCGGCTTCGGTGGGCATACGCCATGTACCGCCCCAATTGGCTCGGGCGGCATCGTAGGTGGCATTACCACTTATATCTTTCATTTGTTGCCCGTAAGTAAGACTATTAGATTGGTCATACGATGTTTTGGTGGTGGTTTCGCCCCATGCATAGTAGTTGCCATAGTCTTCCGGAGAGGTAGCACCCACATTGCAGGTAGCCCACTTCAAACCACTTGGCAAGCCTAAGTCTACCCAATCGTAACCATTAATTGATAATAATGTTGTAAAACTTTTCTCTTCTCCGTATGCAGTACCTTTTTGGTTAGTGGCGTAGGCTCGCACATAGTAGGTAGTATTTTCGGCAAGTCCGGCTATATTAGAAGTAAAACTTCCTGTACCGGTGCCATCGGTGGTTTTATTATCTTCTATGGTTGGGTTAGGCGAAGTGCTCCAGCATACGCCGCATGCCGTAACCTTACTCCAACCATAGGATGTTATGTTTCCACCACATCTTGCACTATTGGCGGTTATTGAAGTTACATTTTGTGTTGTTAATACAGGCAATGTTATCGGAGTAGAAAACGTCAATTCATTTCCATAGTGCGTTCCTATCTGATTGGTGGCATAGGCTCGAACATAGTAGGTAGTGTTTCCCGTAAGGTTATTAAGTTCAGATGTTAATGTCCCTACCTTTTTACCATTCGAAACATGGTTGTCGTTTATGGTAGGTTTGGGGTTGGTGCTCCAGCATACTCCACGGTCCGTAAGGTAGTTTTCTCCTATCTCCACAGTGCTGCTACACGTAGCTGTACAATTACTTCCAACAACCACCTCGTGGGTTTCTATCCTATTGTTAGGCATCAGCGTTTCTTCTTTGCCGCAAGCCACCACCATAAGGCAAGCCAATGCCACTATATATATAATATTGTATATTCTTTTCATCGTTGTTGTATATTAAAATGTTATACCTATTCCTATTCTTGCTTCCAAATATTCACCAATATAGCTTATAGGCTGCACCACATCAAGCGATAGCACCCATCTGTTTATCATCATCATAGCTCCGGCGTTTAGTTCGGCACCGCCATAGCTGTCTGTTTCCATCTTGGCAATTCGTCCATCGCTCAGCTGCCACAGTGCATTGGCAAACCCATAACCGCCACCCAGTTTAAGATATATGCCACGCTTTCCCACTATCACACCTGCATTTGCCGAAAAACGAGATGTTTGCTTATCGCCGGAATAGAAATTCATCATGGTTTGGTCGGTTGGCACAGTGGCATCGGGGGCAAAGCCGGCAAAGTTAAAATTGGTCATAACGGTGGCGTAGGCTCCGAAGTATTTCTTTACCGTGCCCACACTTATGCCAAACGAAGAGAGCGCAGGCACAAAAGCCTGTGCATAGTTCAGTGTAACAAAGTTGTATCTATTATAGTTTCCCAACACCGGTCGTATGTTCATGCCATAATATCGCTGCGAGTCCACCACGCTATATGCCATATTGCTTATCTGCAAGCAATTAGCAATAGTGCTGTCGGAGCCTGAGTTTGAGGTCCAATAGTTTCCTGTTTTTCCGCCGTCTGTTACCTGCATATCGTTGTAAAGTCCTGCGGCAGGAATAAATATGCTGTTACCGTTGGGTCCTGTTACCTTATAACCGTTCATGCCGTTCAGCGTTGCCCATTGCCAAGAGCAGCTGTCTATCAGTTTCTGCAACTCATCTGTGGTGGGCAAACGCCACGGTTCGCCCCATTGCTTGCGAGCCACATCGTAGTTTTTGTCGGCAGCTATATTTTCCATATCTACGGCGTATGTGGTGCTGTTGCTAACACTGTAGCGTCGTTTTGGCGAGGTTTCGCCCCAGGCATAGTAGTTACCCAACACTTCGGGCGAGGCACTGCCCATATTGCAGGCAGCCCATTTGGTGCTAAGGCCAAGGTCCACATACTCGTGTCGGTTGGTGGTTTTTCCCTCGTCGTTTATCTGTTGCATGGTTATCACCACCGGTTGTGCACCTGTGCCAAGGTCCATGCCTTGCAGGCGTTTTTGCAGTATCTCGTCCAACTTGCTGTCCACAGCCTTGCCTATGCTGGTGGTGTCTATCTTTATTTCTTTGCCTTCGGTGTTCAGTTTCATCTGGTATACCACGCCGCTTTCTATGCTTTGCGGAAAGTTGTAGTTGCGCAGCACCCCAAACTCTTTGTGTTTGATGGTAAGGAACCTAACGCCGGGCGACACAAACACCCATATCTCGCCGGTTTTTTGTTCGGTTTTTTCTATAATGCAACCGCTAAACTCGAAGCCCGTTTCTATGGTTTCTATCTTAATCAAGGCACAAAGGTCGCTGTTTATGTCGCGCACCTTAGCCACACGTGCCCCCATATCGCGGTCGATACGGTTGAAGCTTTCCACACTAATCTTCTGTGCTTTTGCCGCCGATACTCCGCATATCAGCAACACAACTAATGCGAGTAGTTTCTGTTTCATGCCGGTTATCATATTTGTTTATAATTATTTATTAAATTATCAGTCGTTTATTTTGAAGTTGCAAAGGTACAAATATTTTTGGAATAATGCGAGGTTTTTAGGAAACTTTTTTTGCACAAACATGTAAGTACATATAATAGTATCTCTTGCCCCCACTGCAACAACAGAACGGCAAACAGCCAAGAGCCAACCGCCAAAGACACGTCCTACAAACTGACTATAAACGTTCCAAAAGTTGTTTATAGACGTTTCTAAAATATATTTTGCCCGTTTCAAAAAGTATTTTCAAGCCTTGAAAGTATATTTTCAAGGCTTGAAAGTATACTTTCATGACTTGAAAGTATATTTTCATGTCATGAAAATAGTTTTATAAGCATGTATGTGAAGTTTTATAGACGTACCTCGAAAGTTTTATAGACGTATCTATGGAGTTTATCAAACACGTCTGCCTGTACAACGGGACGCAAGCTATGAATTTGCATTGCGAAGTCAACATCCGCAAATCACCTGCAAAGCAATTTTCAGAAATTGCCTATAACAAAAGAGGCGACGAAACTCAGCATATTGTTTCGTCGCCTCGTGAGGGATTTATAACGTAAATATCAGAAGTTGCCTATGCATCAAAAATTTATAAAGTAAGGCAATCGGGCTTGGAGTGGCTCCATATTGTTTATCTGTTCCAACATTTCGTAGTACTTTTCTACATCTGTCCTTTTCGACAACACATCGGTCAGGCTTTGTTCTTCGCCCAATATTTCCATCAATTGTGTGGCAAAATCTTTTTCTTTAGGATATGCCAATATTGAATAACTATCTATTTCGGCGAGTTCGGCAGCTATATCCAAAGCCTTGTCCATTCCGCCAAGTTCATCTACCAAGCCCAGTTTTTTGGCATCAATACCTGTCCATACTCTTCCACGGGCTATGCTATCCACATATTCAACCGTCAGGTTTCGACCGAGAGCCACACGTTGGCAAAAAGTTACATAAAAGTCTTCGACATTACGCACCAACACATCATAGCCCTCTCCCGACAAGGGACGCATAGTGGAAAGAGCTGCTGCATTTTTGTTTGTAAGCACGGTATCGGTGGTTACACCAAACTTGTTTTTAAGCATTCCACCCAATTCGGGATACAAACCAAACACACCTATCGATCCTGTAATAGTGGTAGGCATTGCCACTATCTTGTGGGCATTGCACGATATTTCGTAGCCTGCCGAAGCAGCCACATCGCTCATCGACACCACTATAGGTTTCTTTTGTTTGGCACGAATTACGGCATTTGTCATTATCTCCGATGCCACCACAGCCCCTCCGGGACTATTAACACGCAGCACTATGGCCTTCACCGCATCGTTGTCGGCAGCATCGTCCAATGCCTTGGCAATAACACTCGAATATACATTAACGCCGGTTCCTTTGCCCTGAACCACATCGCCTTGTGCATATATTACAGCTATCTTGTTGCTCGAAACGTCGATGGACGATTGTGCATATTTCTTGGCTTTCACAAAATTTATATCATCATAGTCGTCCAATCCCATTTGCTCGGACAACAACACAAGCACATCATGTTCGAAAACCAAACCGTCCACCAAAGCATTCTTCAGAGCATCGGCAGGCAAATAAGCCTCAAGATTGTCGGCTATGGCATTAAGCCTATCCACCGATATGCCTCTAACTGCCGACATATCAGCTACCACATGGTTCCAAATACTTTCGATATAAGTGCGTACCTGTGTTTTGTTGGCCTGGCTCATCTGAGTCATGGTATACATCTCGCCGGCACTCTTGAAGGCATTGCTTCTCGGACGAATAAGTTTCACCTTTACATTCAACTTGTCCAATAGGTCTTTTATAAACAATGTTTCGGCGGCTATACCTTTAAAATCCAACATTCCCGAAGGATTGATAAAAACACTGTCGGCCACAGAAGCCAAGTAATAACCTTTTTGCGAATAGGTGTCGGCATAAGAGTAGACAAACTTACCGCTCTCTTTAAAGTCGACGATTGCATTACGTATTTCTTCGGTCAAAGCCCAACCGGCATTATACAAAGCCGACATCTTTAGGTAAATGCCGCTTATGTTGTCATCGTCTTTTGCCATACGTATGGATTTGAGCAACACATCGGCGCCAAGCACTTGGTTACCTTCCAAATAGGCATCCAATTCGTTGGGAGTTCGTTCGTATATGGATTTGTTTAAATCCAACTCCAACACCGAGTTTTCCTTCACAACCAACATATCGGCATTCTCGCCGGAGGAAACCATTGTTGCCACCGAACCCACTATAAGTGCAACAAAAACGAATACACCTATACCCAATATTAGCAAATTACTTAGGCACGAAGCCAACATCATCTTAAAAAAATCTTTCATCTCAATACAAGTTTTATTTTATATAAAACAAAAAACTCTTTACGTTGATAAAGAGTTTTTTGTAGATTTATTTCGTTTTTAACTACATTTCGACCAACCACATTTGTTGCTACATTCTTTGCAACCTCCGGTGTAAATAATCTTTCCGCCACATTCGGGGCATACTTCACCTGTTTCTGTTCCATCAGAGATATAGCGTTTCAAAGCACGAGCCACACCATTTTTCCATGTAGTGATAGAGTCGACATCAAAATTCAACTTACTTACCAATTCCACCACATTTGGCAATGGCATACCATGACGCAATATACCCGAAATAAGTTTGGCATAATTCCAAAATTCTTTGTTGAACAAACGCGAAAGACCTTCGATAGTTACTCTATAACCGTCTTTGTCTAAGAATTGGAAGTCGTAGCGAGCTTTCTTGTTGTCGTCTTTAACACGTATAACCCAACCTTTTTCGACCCACGAAGGCAAAGTAAAACTTTCGGCTTTACCTGTAAATATTTCGTAAGGGTGCCCTTGATATATACCAACTACGGCAATCCAGCTTTCCTTATCGTTTTGGAATCTTACTATTTCGGCATCCAAACGTTTCGGACGCTTGGGAGCAGTAGTTTCGCGGAACGAGCCTTCTGCCGCTTTCTTCGAATCGCTATTGTTTGAAACCAAAACACCTTCTCTTGAGCCATCACGGTATATAGTACAACCTTTGCAGCCGCTTTCCCATGCTGTTTGGTAGATAGTGCTAACCATCTCTTTGGTGGTTTCTTTAGGAATGTTTACGGTAACGCTTATCGAATGGTCTACCCACTTTTGTATTGCACCTTGCATACGCACCTTGTTCACCCAATCTATATCTTGCGATGTAGCTTTGTAGTAAGGCGATTTGTCTATTATGGCTTGCAAATCGGCATCGTTCATATTCATCACCTCGTCGACATCGTAGCCCGACACCTTCAACCATTCTACAAACTTAGGGTGAAATACGTTAAACTCTTCGAAGTAATCGCCATTCGAGTCTTGTACTATCTTTCTTGAGGAATTGTCTTTATCGTTGGGGTTTACCTTCTTGCGACGTTTGTACGATACCATAAACACAGGTTCGATACCCGATGTTGTTTGAGTGCAAATACTTACTGTTCCGGTAGGAGCTATTGTAAGCAAAGCTACATTTCTACGTCCGTATTTCGACATATTTTTGTACAACTCAGGGTCTATTTCGGCCAAACGTTTTATAAAAGGATTGTTCATTTCACGCTCTGTGTCGTATATAGGGAATGCGCCACGCTCTTTAGCCATCGTTACCGACGATGCATAAGCAGTGGCAGCCAATGTTTGATGCACCTTAACCGAGAAACTGATGGCTTCATCGGAACCATAACGCAAGCCCAATGCTGCCAACATATCGCCTTCGGCAGTGATACCAAAACCGGTTCTGCGACCTTCCAAACATTTCATCTTTATGCTCAACCAAAGATTTTTTTCTACTCTTTTTATTTCTTCGTCTTCGGGGTCGCTATCTATCTTGGCAATGATTTTTTCGATCTTTTCCAATTCCAAATCAATAAGGTCGTCCATCAAACGCTGACCTTTTGTAACATGTTGGCGGAACAAATCGAAATCAAATTCAGCATCTTTAGTAAAAGGATTCTTTACATAGCTATACAAGTTTATAGCCAACAATCGGCAACTATCGTATGGGCATAAAGGTATTTCGCCACACGGATTAGTCGACACCGTTCTAAAACCGAAATCGCCATAACAGTCCGGCACCGATTCGCGAGTTATAGTATCCCAAAACAACACACCCGGCTCGGCCGAACTCCATGCATTTTCTATAATCTTGTTCCACAAAGTGCGTGCATCTATCTCTTTTACTATCGAAGGATTATCCGAATCGATAGGATATTGCTGTACGAAAGGTTTGTTTTCTACCACAGCACGCATAAATTCATCGGTTATCTTAACGGAAATATTGGCACCCGTAATCTTTCCTTGCTCCAATTTGGCATCAATAAACTTTTCGGAATCGGGGTGCTTTATCGAAATGCTCAACATCAAAGCTCCACGTCGTCCACCTTGAGCCACTTCTCTTGTAGTATTGGAATAACGTTCCATAAAAGGAACAATACCTGTAGAAGTAAGAGCGCTATTCTTAACCGGAGAACCTTCGGGACGGATATGCGACAAATCGTGTCCTACCCCACCCCTACGTTTCATCAATTGCACTTGTTCTTGATCCACCTTCAAGATACCGCCATACGAATCGGAATATCCGGGATTACCAATAACAAAACAATTCGACAACGAAACAATTTGAAAGTCATTACCTATACCCGACATCGGACTTCCTTGGGGTATTATATAACGAAAATCTTTAAGAAGCTCATAAATATCTTCTTTACTCATGGGATTAGGATAATTGCTTTCAATTCTTGCAAACTCCGAGGCTAAACGAATATGCATCTGTTCGGGAGTTTGTTCAAATATTTTATCACCATCACGCAATGCATACTTATTCATCCATACATTGGCAGCCAACTCATCGCCACCAAAATATGCAGTACTTTTCGCCATTATATCCTTAGGGTCATACTCCAAATAAGTAGTTTTTGTCTTCTCTTCTTTCATTTTATGTTCCGTTTTGATAATTTCTTGTTTTGTCGAAGCAATTTGTTTGCTTGTTTGTTTCCGTTTCTTACCATTTCTACGACCATTATTCGTTATAGTAGAAACAACATTATATTCTTCTCCAAAATCTAAAATAAGATCGTTTTCCATAATGGTAAATTTCAGTTAGTCAAACAAACACAATTACTTACATTATTATTGTTGTTTTTTTTCACAATGCTAAATTACAAATACATTTAAATACATAGCCTTTTAGTTATTAACAAGAAGACAAATCGAGAATAAATTTCCTTATTATCAAAGATATACTATTTAATAACATTCTTTTCTTGAAGTTTTTCAGAAAAAGTCGTATTTTTGCAAAACAAAACAATAATACATAATAAAGATGCAACCTATGTGTAACAATAGTATAGAATATTATTTGCAACGAAGTATCGATATTGCAAAAGAAAATTGCCTTTCCCACCATGGTGGTCCCTTTGGTGCTGTAATTGTAAAAAATGGAGAAATAATAGCCGAATGTGGCAATAGTGTAACCTCTACCAACGATCCTACGGCACATGCCGAAGTTAATGCCATACGTATGGCTTGCCAAAAACTAAACACTTTCGACCTTTCGGACTGTGAAATATATGCAAGTTGCGAACCTTGCCCCATGTGTTTGGCGGCTATATATTGGGCAAGAATACCTACTTTATACTATGCCGCTGATAAAAATGATGCAAAAAATGCAGGATTTGACGATTCTTTTATATACGAAGAATTTGAAAAAGAGGAGCAAGACCGCTCTATTACAATCAAACGCATAAAACTAAGCACCACCTCTACACCTTTTGAGGAATGGAAAAACATGAGTGATAAAATAGAATACTAAACAATATTTTCTCAAAAAAAAGATAAAGGCAACTTCTAAATGTACTCTTTAGAAGTTGCCTTATACGATAAGTAACATTCATTTATAATGCTACAAACTTTTTATATCATCAATTATGCGTTGAGCCAATTCGTTTGCTTTTTCCATCGACTGACTTTCGGAGTATATTCTTATAATAGGTTCGGTATTCGATTTACGCAAATGAACCCATTCGTTTCCAAATTCAATCTTCACTCCATCAATGGTGTTTACAGGTTGATTTTTATACTTTTCAGCCATTGTTTTCAAAACATTATCCACATCAATATCCGGAGTCAGTTCTATCTTATTCTTTGAAATAACATAATTAGGATAAGTTTTTCTCAACTCCGATACTGTACAGCCCTTCTTTGCCAACAAAGTCAAAAACAAAGCAACACCCACCAAAGCATCTCTTCCATAATGCAGTTCAGGATAAATTACGCCTCCATTACCTTCGCCACCTATTATGGCATTGGTTTCTTTCATCTTTTCAACCACATTAACTTCGCCCACCGCCGATGATGTATAAGAACAGCCATAACCTTCGGTAATGTCTCGTAATGCTCGAGTTGACGACATATTAGATACTGTGTTTCCCTTTTGATTAGAAAGCACATAGTCAGATACTGCCACCAAAGTATACTCTTCTCCAAACATTTCGCCATCTTCGCACACCAATGCCAAACGGTCCACGTCCGGATCTACAACTATACCTAAATTACAATTATTATTTTTTACTACCGATGATATCTCGGTCAAATTTTCGGGTAGTGGTTCAGGATTGTGAGAAAACTTTCCTGTAGGGTCGCAATTTATTTCCACTACATCTTCAACACCTAATGCTTTCAACAAACGAGGTATAGCTATTCCACCTGTAGAATCTACTGCATCTACAGCCACCTTAAAGCCGGCATTCTTTATTGCTTCTACATCTACCAATGGAAGATTAACCACTTTTTGAATATGTGTATCTATTGTATTGAAATCAGTAATATATTTTCCCAACTTTTCAACGGTCGAAAAATTAATATCCATTGTTTCGGCCAACTGCAACACTTCATTACCCTCTGCAGCATTTATAAACTCACCTTTTTCATTAAGCAGTTTCAAAGCGTTCCATTGCATTGGATTATGACTTGCTGTTATTATTATACCACCATCGGCTTTTTTATCCACTACAGCAACCTCCACCGTAGGAGTAGTCGACAAACCGGTTTCGATTACATCTATTCCCATTCCCAACAAAGTTCCTACAACCAAGCTATCAACCATCTGTCCCGATATACGAGCATCACGTCCTACTACCAATTGTAATTTTTCTTTATTGGAGCTTTTCTTTAAAAAAGTAGCAAATGCCGATGTAAATTTCACCACGTCCAACGGACTTAAACCTTCTCCTTGCTTGCCCCCAATCGTTCCTCTTATACCTGATATTGATTTTATTAATGACATATCTATCTGTTTTTATTTATAATAGTTATTTATACAAAAGAACGAGAATACTCAATAAAATGAATATTCTCGTCCAATAATATCATTACTTATTAAAGCAAATTCATCATTTTTTGGAAAGCTGTCAACGATTCCAAAACATTAGTTTTTACATGGATAAATTCGTCAACGCCTTGAGCTTTGTAAGCTTCTACTTGTTCTTTTGGATAACCGGCCAATACTATGCTCTTAACTTTTCCTTTCAAACCGGCACATACATCGTTTACTATTTCGGCATATTCTTCGTCCGAAGAACACATTACCACGATGTCGGCTTTTGCTTCCAATGCAGCTTTTACACCTTCGGCAGCTGTAGCAAATCCTACATTGTCGATGATTTCGTATCCGGCTACACCAAAGAAGTTTGTAGCAAATCCCGAACGAGCTTTACGCATAGCCAAATTACCGTATGTCAACAAGAATACTTTTGGTTTTTGAGCAGCTTTTTCGGTAGCCAGACGTAATTCTTCAAAAGCTTGAGCACCACGATAAGGAGTCAACACTTTTACTTCTGTTCCTTTGGCACCACAGCAGCAACATTCTTTTGGCTGAATTTTGTCGGCCATGCTTTCGCTTAGGTTTGGATATTGGTTAGTTCCCAAAATAACAGTTTTACGAGTAGCTATATCTTGATTACGTTGTTGAGCCATCTTTTCTATTTCGTCTTGAACATAACCTGCACGGATAGCTTTTGCGAAACCGCCTCTTTCTTCAACTGCCAAGAAATTATCCCAAGCATATTGAGCTATAGAGTTGGTCAAGTTTTCGATATAGTACGATCCTGCAGCTGGGTCAACTATTTTATCTAAATAAGATTCTTCTTTCAACAATATTTGTTGATTGCGAGCTATACGCATCGAAAAATCATCAGCTTGTTTGTAAGCCACATCAAATGGAGCTACCGATATAGAATCGGCACCTGCTATAGCAGCCGACATTGTTTCGGTAGTGGTACGTAGCATATTTACGTATGCATCATATACCGACTTGTTCCATGTCGAAGAAGTAGCGTGGATATATACATTGTATGCACAAGAGCATTTTGGTGCATATTGTTCTACTATTTTAGACCATAACATACGTGCAGCACGTATTTTTGCCATTTCCATAAAGTAGTTAGAACCGATAGCTAATGTAAATTGCATATTAGAAGCTACAGTTTCTACTTTGCAACCTCTTTCAGTAAGGTTTGCCATCAAATCGTTGGCAGCAGCTAATGTATAACCAAGTTCTTGAACGATGTTTGAACCGGCATTATGGAACATACGTCCATTTACTGTCAAAGCACGGAATTTTGGCAATTCGGCTTCTACATAGTTTATAATATCAATAGCTTCAGCATAATTAGCTTCTTCACTTTGATAGAACTCACCATGTTTCAACGCATAGTTGAATATATCAAAATCTATACTTCCTGCTATTTCTTTTGTATCTACGTTTTGTTTTTTTGCTACTTCAACCAAAAGTTTCAAAGTTGGTAAATACGATTTCGAACAAGTAAAATTGATTTTTACTTTAGTCAAATCAATACCTTTCAACAATGTTTCCATTTGTTCTACTGTAGTTATTTCGCGTACACAAAGTCCCAAAGCGGTTGCTCCTCGTTTTACAGCATCAACAGCTATACGATTTGCTTCGGCTGCATCTTTTACAGCAATGTCTTGACGAATATCCCAAACATTTGATTTTGCTTGTTTTCCTCTTACGTATGGAAATTCGTTAGGATTTGCATTCAAGTAAGTAAGATTTTCTAAATCTTCTTCTCTATAATATGGTTTTACCGAAAAACCTTCAATAGTTTTCCATACCAATTTCTTTTCATAGTCGGCACCTTTAAGGTCCTTATTAATTACTTCTTCCCATTTTTCAGTAGAAACAGGAGGAAATTCAGAAAATAACTTATTGTTTTCCATTATATTATATTATTTTTATTTTTTTCTATCAAACCACAAAAGTACATTTTTTTTTAATTATTCGCAACTTTATTTGAGATATTATTTCAAATAAAAATGTGAATATCTATATAAACACATATTATTGTGTTGGTTATGTATTTTATTTTTAAATTTGATATCAATAAATTTCATCAAAGAAATCTTTTTATCCATTTAATCCGTTCTTTGCCAAATGGAGGATATTTCACAAAGAAATCCAACAACGTTGAAGTTTTAAGTACTGCCTTTTTGTGCGAAAACGTTTCGTACGAAAATTGACCATGATAATTGCCTATGCCGCTATTTTGCACACCTCCAAATGGCAAATTAGGATTTACTATATGCATCAAAACATCATTTATACACGCACCTCCTGAAGATGTTTCTTTCAACATATACTCCGCCTTTTTTTTATTTTCCGTAAAATAATACAATGCCAATGGTTTAGGTCGCGAAACAACAAAATCTATCACTTCATTTATTTCGTCAAATTCATAGATTGGAAATATCGGTCCAAATATTTCTTTTTGCATCAAATCTGATTCCAATGATACATTTTCCATCAACGTGGGATGAAAAAAACGTGTATTTAAATTGTACGTCCCGCCATACACCACATCTCCACATTGCAAAAGATTTATCAATCGATGCATTGCTTTATCGGATACTATATGAGGATATTCTTCGCTCTGTTCTATTCCATTAGGATAAAAATCTTCTATATTCTTTTTAAACAAGTCGATGAAACGTTGTTTTACATCTTTATGCACATATATGTAATCGGGTGCTATGCATGTTTGACCACTATTTATTATTTTGCCAAAAGTTATTCTCTTAACTGCCATTTCTATATTGGAATCTTTATCTATTATACAAGGACTCTTACCTCCAAGTTCCAAAGTTACTTTGGCCAAATGATTTGCGGCTGCCTTCATAGCCACCTTGCCCAACTCGGGACTGCCGGTAAGAAATATATGCTCGAATGGTTTTGAAAATAAATATTCGTTCACATCTCTGTGTCCTTCCAATACTGCCACATATTCTTTATCAAAAACACTCTCTATTATCTTTCTTATCACCCTATTTGTAGCCTTTGCATCCGGCGACAATTTGAGTATTGCACAATTTCCGGCAGCAACAGCACCAACCAACGGCATCAATGCCAAATGAAAAGGATAATTCCATGGCGACACAATAAGTGTAAGTCCGTATGGTTCGTAATAAATTTCAGATTTAGAATTAAGTACAAATATCGAAGATGACACTCGAGAAGGTTTCGAGTACTTATCTATAAGCGATAGTTGATGTTTTATTTCTCTTTTCACCAATCCCACTTCGGTTATATACGCCTCATATTCCGACTTATGCAAATCATCAAACAATGCTTTGGATATTTCTTTCTCATATTTTTTTATTGTTTCATACATCTTATTCAGATGATATTTTCGATATTCGGGGATTTTTGTATCGCCCTTGGCATAAAACGCCCTTTGCTTATCGAACAATTCATCAATTTGTTGCTGTTTGTCTATCAACGTGTTTTCCATAATTTGAGCTCTTTTAGAATATTCATTTTAAGGAAAGAACATTTTTTTCACAAATAAGTTTTACTCTATTTCTCGGCATTGTTCAAAAGAAAACAATCTTGGTCAAATTCTTCTACGCTCATTGGTCTATACACTTCTACACCTGTTGCATCATAATAATATTCCATACAGCTGAAACGTGCATTTTCGTCGATATCTTTTTCAAAATCTTTAGTCCGATTAGTCCATGGCAAATCTTTCAACACATAATTATTCACCAAATCTAAAAGTAAAGCACGTTGCGATGTTGGTTTATCCAAATTCAAATTCTTAACCAAACTGGCATCTCGAGGCGAAAGAGTGGGTGTTCCCCTAAATCCCAATGGGATATACTTGCCTGCTCGCATTTTGGTATTTAGCAATGTAACATAGGTTTTGGTCGACTTTAAAAAATATTCCAAGTATACATACCACCCTGCTTCGTCTTCTTCCCACTTGTATATAAAGGTAAACAATACTGCATCTACACCATATTCTTCGGCGAAATGTTTTAGCATTATTGTATCGTTTATATGTGCTTCTCCCAAACTATCTCTTTTTGATATCTCCATACTTGCCAATGGTGGTATTACATAATAACCTTTGGCCAAAAATGGTTTTTGCAACGATTGCGGCATATAATGCAAAGCCACGTCTAATTGGTTATTATAACTTCTATCGCTTATTTTTTTATTAGGGCGTTCGGCTTGATCTATCGTTGGGACTATATATATAGTTGTTGGTTTTTCGCTATATATTTCCTTATAACGCAAAAGTTTAGAATCCACCTTACAACCCACTATACATAAGGCTGATACCACAAGTGCTATGGACACATATATATATTTAACTATCTTCATACCTCTACTTTTTCTTTTTCTCGTCCTTCTTAGCTTTACGTTCGGCTTCTTTTTCGGCTTTTATCTCGGCCTTTATTTTATCTATTTCTTGTTTTTCGGCTTCTTTTGCAGCCTTTATCTCTGCTTTTATTTCGGCTTTTTCCTTACGTTTAGCTTCTTTCTTTGCCTTCTTTTCGGCTTTTTCTTCTGCTCTTTGCAATTCTTTTTCTTTACGTTTAGCCTCCTTTTCTGCTCTTATTTCTGCTTCAATTTGTTCTTTTTCTTTTCTATCTGCTTCTCGTTCGGCTGCTTTTTCGGCTTTTTCGGCTGCTTTTTTACGCTCTTTTGCCTCTTTTTCAGCTTCTTTTTTAGCTCTCTCCTTTTCTTTTACCAAACGCTCTTTTTCTAAACGTATCGAATCTCTCTCGGCTTGTTTTTTCAACATTTGTTGCTGTTTTTCTTTCTTTTGAGCTTCTCGTTGTGCGGCTTGTTCTTCTTTTTCCTTACGTTTTTTTTCAGCGGCCTCTTCTTTAGCTTTCTTCTCTGCGGCTATTTGTTGTTGCTTTTCTATATTTCGCTGTTTATCCATCTCCAACAAATACAATACACTATCGGGTATCATTTGTTTTTTAAGGCTATATACGTAGTTTTTAGATAAAGGATAATCTTCTACTTCTTTATCAAACCATTCGAAAGCATCTTTATATTTTTCCATCAATGCCAATGTTACTGCATACTCCACACTAAATCCCTGTTGATAAACTTTTTCTTTTTTAGTCTTCTTTGTCATATCTCGATATCCCTTCTCAATAGGAACCAAATATTCTTTTGCAGGATACATGTTATAATTGAGAAACAAATCCGGCGAATCGACAATGGTACGTTGCGATTTACAACCCATCAATATCATTATCAATACCACAGGCAATATTATCAAAACTTTTATCTTCTTTAAATGCATCAACATATTACTTGATTTATTTCTATTATCGAAACATTTTCACACAAATCTTTATTCAAAAAAAAGACAGTATAAATCTTTCTGTTCAGACATAGATAACGACAATATGATGTTTTTATTCTATGAAAATAAAAATTATTGATAAAAAAAACGGCAACCTATAAGCCGGGTTCTGTCAATTTCTCATTACCATAAAGAAAAAGTTCTATCATTTATCTAGGACATTTGTTGCCAAAAGTCTCAATCAACCTACCCCCCGACAACGAGCGAGCCTACTCTTAACTGTCGGTATATTTGGTCTTTCAACCCATAAGGTTTACCCCTAAAATGTATCACTACATTTTAGCGTGAGCTCTTACCTCACATTTTCACCCTTACTGCTTTTAAAGGCAGCGGTTATTTTCTGTGGCACTTGCTGTTGTTCCCATTTCTGAAAAACACCTTCCTGTTAGGAAGTATGGTGGTTCTATGTTGCCCGGACTTTCCTCCGATTGCTTACACAACCGACGATAGAACAGTTGCCGTTTTCAGTTTGCAAAGATACAACTTTTTTTTGAGAGAAAAAAATCGCTTTGAAAAAACCCTTTATCCAACAATATCATATCTATTAAATAGATTATTACAACAAATTAATACAAAAACAGATAAGAACGGATATTTTAATTATATTTTCTCAATGGTTACTGCACAAAAAAACTTTTAGTTTGAATAATAAATCGATATTTTAACTCTATTTACACTCCCAAAATTATACTTTTAGACCGGGTAAAATTTCCCTCACGAGGATTTTTTATCATCCTCGCGACGTTGTTGGAACAACATCACGAGGAAATTTCAACAACGTCGGGAGGAAAATTTCACGACATCACGAAGATAATTTTGATTACAGATATCAATCAAAATAAAAAGCGACAACAATAAATATTGTTGTCGCTTATATAACAATAGTTTAATAATATACTATTAAGCATAAAGTTCTTCGAATATTTTGCGAAGTTCTTCGTTTTCGCGAAGTTCTTGTAATGTAATTTCGGCATGACCTTTGGTGTAGCCATTTCCAATAATCATAGTTACGTCGCTACCAACACCTTCTGCTCCCAAAGCGGCTTTTGTAAAGCTTGTAGCCATCGAGAAGAAGTAAACTATACCGGTGTTCTTAGTGCAAAGTACACTAGTCATTTCAGTATCAGGAACGTTAACGTTATTGATAGTAATATCAGCCATTTCGCCATTTGTAAGTTCGCTGATTTTTTCAACCATAGCAACAGGGTCTGTAGCATTTCCGGCGAAAACAACATCGCAGAAACCAAGTTTTTGCAAACGTTCGGTTGATCTTTGGCTGTGGCACATACCTATAACTTTACCTGTTACACCTACACGTTTCTTAGCTTCGTAGCAGCAAAGCATACCCGATTTTCCACCGGCTCCGATGATAAGAACTGTATCGCCGGGTTTGCAAAGTTTTGCAGTTTGAGCAGGAGCACCTGCTACGTCCAATGCCGAAAGGGCTAATTTTTCAGGCATATCGGTAGGAATTTTTGCGTATATACCGCTTTCGAAAAGAATAGCTTTACCTTCAATATCAACTTGGTCAACATCTTTGCGAATTTCTTTTATCTTGTCGATACGAAGAGGGGTCAAAGACAACGAAACCAATGTAGCTATCTTGTCGCCTTCTTTCAAATCGATTTTACCTTTCAAAGCATCACCTATTTTTTCTACAGTACCAAGCAACATACCACCGGAACCTGTACGACGATTTCTATGTTTTCCTTGTAGTTCTACATTGTAGAACATTTCTTTCTTTATTTCTTCCAATACTTGTTCTTCGGAAGCGCCTTCACCTGCTTGTTTTTTAGCATATTCGTGAATATCTGTAAAAGAAGCTGAGTCTACATTTAATGTTTGAACATCGATAAGAATTTCATTATCATAGATTTCATCCATGTTGTTATCTATCTTATTTGCCGGTTGTGGCAATACTCCTTTAGGTTCAATAACGCGGTGTGTACCGTATTTGTTTCCTTTTTTTTGCATAATACCTTAGTTTATTATATTGATAATTAATTTATTATTTTATTAGTCATACAATCTATCAGAACACAAAGATACGATTTTTTTTTAATTTGTAAAGTTTTTTTTCATCTTTTGTAGTTACATTATATTCTATTTATCCATATTTAATGGAATTAATCACAACACAATTCTCTTTTAATCAGTCGTTTTCCCATTGTTTTTGTAATTGTTTAAGCACTCTGAGAAATCGTCGAATAAAAAGGAGTCCTGCCGTTATCAATCCAAAACTAAAGCCTGCCAAAATACCTTGCGACCCTAAATCAAAAACAAATGCCAACACATATCCTATTGGAATTGCAATAAGTATATAACTTATAAAGGCATAATACATAGGATGTTTAACTTCGGCAAGTCCTCGCAAAGCTCCCAAAGTTGTTATTTGCAATCCATCAAAAATTTCGAAGAAAGCCACTACCATAAACAGTTTAGCCGATATAGCAATCACTTCGTTATCAGTGGAAAACAAACCTGCTATAAACTCTCCGGCAAAACCATAGAAAAAGGCAAAACATATCATTATACCTACACCTATATGCATTCCGGCATAAGTATGCATACGAATATCTAATATATTTTTTCGTCCTAAATCGTGGCTAACCAATATTGTGGAAGCCGAGGCTACTCCATTTGATATCATAAACGAAAAACCTATCATTGTTTGCACTATTTGATTGGCTGCCAAAGTAGCAGTTCCAAACCAACCCATCATTATGGTTATCATGGTAAGCGAAAATAATTCCAAAGTCATCTGTGTAGCAATAGGAAATCCCACTTTCAATAGTTGCCACTGCTGACGAATCGAAACACTTGCTATAGAAAAGAAAGATAAAAAATAGCGATATTTTTCTCGACAACAAACTATTACAAAAAACAGAACCGGCATAACCAATCGCGAAAAAAATGTAGCCACCCCTGCCCCTGTTGCCCCAAGTTCGGGAAATCCCATATAGCCATATATGAATCCAAAATTCAAAAAGATATTCAACACATTGCAACCTATGGTTATAAGCATAGAATAAAGGGTGTTGCCCAATCCTTCGAAAAACTGTTTGAATGTCAAAAAAAACATGTATGGCACAAGCGAGAATGTTGCCCAATAATAATAACCATCAAGAGTTGACAAAACGCTATGTGGCTGTCCCATATATGGCAACAATGAATTAATACCCACTAGCAATAGACAAGAAAACAAAGCTATTACAAAATTTAATAGCAAAGAATTTTGAAACAACGAAGCTGCAGCCTTATTGTTATTTTGCACAAAACACACACCCACCAAAGGAGTAAGTGCCATAGCAATACCTGTACCTATCATCATCACATTGGTAATAATAGAACACGAAAGCGATACGGCAGCCAAGGGTAATGCACCCAAACGCCCTACCATTATGGTATCTATCATTTGTACCACCGACTGACCCGCCAACGACAATATAACAGGAAGTGCTACTTTTAAGTTTTGGGTATAATACTTTTTGTCAACAAATAGTTTCATCATAAATTTCTTTTAATCAATCTAATACCATATAATATTTATTCAAAAAAAACTTTGCAAAGATACACTTTTTATACATCTTCGACAACAAGAATTAGAAAAATATAGCAAAGAGCACGAGAATTATTTGCCCATATTATTTTTATTTTGTACTTTTGCAAATATGAAAGGGAAGGCAAAAAAGATATTAATAGTTATAACTATCTTGTTATCATCAACAAACGTATTAGGACAATTATCGTATATATTTAATGATAACCACCATATAGATAGCAACGACATAAAAAAAATGTATTTAGAAATAAATGCTGTAAATTTTTTCAAGAACAACGAATTTAAAGGCGAAAAAGTGAAAGGATACACATTGCCGGGTTTTCGCTTGTCTACTAATATATCATTAGCCATGTCGAAAAAGATAAAAATGGAAATGGGCATCAACTTCTTAAGATATTGGGGTAGTGAAGCATATCCTTGCTATTCATATCTTTCAATTTCGGAATGGGAAAGCGAACGCTACAACAAAGGATTACACTTCATACCAATAATGCGAGGTCAATTTTCTATAACAGATAGTTTTCATATAATAATCGGAACGCTATATAATCACAACAATCATTTTTTATGCCGTCCCCTATATAACAACGAACTAAATTACACAGCCGACCCCGAAAATGGTGTACAGATAATATACTCAAATAAATACTACACTTCTGATATATGGCTTAATTGGCAAAGTTTTATATTTAAAAACGATATACACCAAGAGTTATTTACTTTTGGATATACTTCTACCACAAATATTTTGAGAAACAGTGATGGACTAAATTTATCTATACCTCTTCAATTTTTAGCTCAACACAGAGGTGGCGAAATTAACAATTCCGAAAAAAGAGAAGTTCAAACAGCTTCCAACTATGCAACAGGTCTGAATACATTATATAACTTCAATTTCAAGTATCTTAAACACATATCTTTGAGTTGTAACTATGTAGGCTTTATGCAAAACACCGGCACTTTATATCCATTCGATAATGGTTGGGGTGTTTACTCCGAACTTAGCGTAAAGATTCAAGACTTCAAAATAAGCACTTCCTATTGGATATCGGAAGATTTCATCACTATGCTTGGTTCTCCTCATTTTGGCAATCAATCACAATCCAAACCTAAAATGACATTCGACAAAATGGATATGTTTATGATAGACTTGGAATATTGTTATCACAAAAACAGATACTTCTCCTTCGGATTGGAAGGCAATTATATACATTATTTTCCATACACAGGCACCACCACCGACAATTGGCCCATGGAACGAGGTTCCGCCGATTCGTTTGCATTCGGTTTATTTCTCAAAATAAATCCTCGTATTAGAATATTGAACGTAGCAACACGTATCGACAACTAATCTATCAGAGTGTTATGATCACAAAAAAAACAACATAATAAGAGCCTACAAATCCTCAATAATAATTTGTAAGCTCTTAATGTAACTTTATTTTCAGATACTAACACAATGATATTAATCTTTATCGTGCTCTCTGTTATTTCCTAATGAAATATTCATGCCAAAGAAAAATCTAAATGATTTTCCATTCACCAAGTATACATCTGAAACGTAATCGAACAATGTGTATACTTGTATCATCTTCAACAACGAAACACTAACCCCCACACCGGGATTCAACCAATCGTTGAAATTATTAACACTATTACATGCCATTACTTCCAACCAATTCCAAAGATTTATATTAACGCCGGCTGTAACCGATTGAAAATAGTTGAATTTATTCTTTTCACCTCTATACATCAGGCTTGCACTAAAGACCTTATTAAATTCGTATGTAGCTGCCAGATTAAATTTCCAAGGCACTCTCTCCCAATAATCAGAAGCTAAAGTATCTATATCATATTGAGCAAGTTCATTCGTTACCGAATCAGTCAACGTAGAGAAAAAATCTTCGTTATATACTCCATTACTAAACATTTCATCCCATTCAGCACCTGCAAATCTAAAAGAGCCGGTACCATCTTTAGTATGAAGTTCGGTAATATTTTCTACCCAATGTATCGAACCTATATCCAAAACACTTGCTGCCAATGAAAGTTTATCGGTAAGCTGATACTTAGCACCAAAATCAAAAGCCATCCCCCAGTTTTGAGGCACTGAAGAAAGTATTTTATAGTTCAACGTAGTATCTCCTGCCTTAGATAAAGCGATAGGTCCTTGTATTCTCAAATTATAAGCAAGATTGAAATCCAAAGAACTCAAATCAGGACTGGTTTGCAAATCGAATACAGTGTTCATTGTACTGATATTAACAAGTCCTTGCAAAAGTTTAAAACGAAGACCTATCGTAAGTTTATCGTTTAAATGATAGCCATAACCTATCCCATACTCTAAATAAGATTGCAATGCCAATAGTTCATTGTCTAGCAATGAAACATCTTTACCTCTTCCATTTTCGTCAACATTACCTTCTCCAAGAAAATGAAAAACTCCTTTTGGCACTTCCAATAAACCGATAGTTCTTAATGTTGTTGAAAATGTAAAGAATCCGTTTTTTGTTTTAAATCCAAAACCCAACAACCCAACATCGACACCAAAATTCAAGTCATTTCGAGAGTCTAAGCTTGCTAATATTGCATCTGTATTAATATATGTTACATTCTGACCATATTCCTGCTTAACTCCAAATACATCACTAAATGATAAAGGACTATCTAAATTTAAATTTACACTAGGAAGTGATAAATAAAAATTAGAATTTGTAAATAAAGCAGGATTCATTTGATTTATTTGCGGAATATGCTTCGAATTATTCAATAAGGTACTCATTTGTGCATACCCAACACTTATTGTCAATAATGAAATTATCAATATTATTATTTTTTTCATATCAATATCACTCTAAAAATTAAACATTTATAAATCTGTAGATAAAATAGGGTTAATAACTGCACCTAAGCGTAATTTTAGATGATTATCTTTTTGTATTGAAACCACTTTAGTTCCATTTTGAGCGGTAATAAAAGAGGTTGATAATAATATGTATTTAGCTTTATTTATGTCCTCTATTTTTTCTGCAGAAAATGGAATTTCCAACAAATCATAAGCATACGAAACTGCATTACCATCGGCATCAATGTTTGACGCATTAATAATATACACGCCATTTTCTGTCGGAAATAATGAAGAAATGTAATTATAATTACTGTCAACAAAATCCATTTTAATATCAAACTTTAAAGGAAATCCGTTGTTTAATTCCAAAAGAAATTTAGAATCGCCAATTTTTACATCGTCCAAATCTATATTCAGATTAAAATCCAATGTGTCAAGATAATCAATCTTTGACGTAGTTCCTCGAAGTTGCATATTCATGGAGTAAAAGAAATCCAACTCTATTATTTCCGGAATATTAGCTAATTCTTCTATGGTTAATTGATTTAAATCCAATTCAACATCCAATTCATAACGAAATTTAACCGGACAACGACTAATAAATTGTGCGACATTAAGATCTTCTAACAACTTTCTACGATTGTTATGCAAATCCCTCAATTCAATAACATCATCCAACTCGGCAACAATTTCTTCTTGTCCATTGGAAAATACCATATACAAGCCTATGTTTTTAAATAGAATTGGGATATTCGTCTCTGTTTTTGATTCACATTCAAGAGATAGTAACACATCTTCAAGATTAAAACTATTATTATCTCCTTCTACCATATTTTCAAATAAATCTATTGAAAATTCACCTGTAATCTCCTTTCTTATCGTATCATAATATTTGGCAGTTCCAATGCTATATTTAGATTGAGAAAAAAACTCTAATTGTGTGGCAGCAGAATCTTCGTAACCAATATAAATCAATCCATTTTCATCAAAAGTAATATTAGCTTCCGATTCATCAAACATGCCCAAAAGTTGGTCAACATTTATAATGGAATTAACAAGAGGCATACCAATCACAGGATCTAATTCCAGTCGATCTGAATTTGTTATAGGATCAAAATCACCCTCTTTATAGCAGGAATTAAATGATAATATTATCATTATTACTGCAAAAACTTTAAATATTTTTTTTGTATTCATTTGTATATGTGTTTATTATTAATTAATTACAATATCTCTATGACTTTGCAAAGATACGAATATTTTGGACAATATTTTATTTTTTAAGAAAAATATATTTCCCAATATGTTAAATTCCCTGGTATTAACTCTATTTCCAAAACCTAAGCAACACTATTTCAAACAATAACATCAACAATGCTGCCACTATAAATATTTTCCATAAATGTACAATATTCGATTCTTGAACAAGATATTTATCAATGGGGATTTTGAAATTATTAACAAGCTTATAACTATTCAGTTTATACCCTTTTATATAAGATTTAATATCATCGTTTGAACAAAATTCCATCTCCGATTCGTTGCGATTGTGATTAAAGGAAATACTTTCCACTGATTTATCGTCGACTTTCAAGACATAATTTCCCGATTTCTTTATCTGACCATGTGTATTCATAAAACTTTTGTTGGCATGGGTGCTGATTTCGGGTATTATTTCAAATTCTTCATCCGTTGAAACAAGTTTGGCTATTATCTCTTTGTTCGACAATGTATTTAAAAGAGTTATTTCGTCTGTGGTGTTTATTGTATGATATAATTTTGATGTAGGGTGGCTATATAATGCCATATTGTAGACTGTGGGAACAAACATTGGTTGTTTGACAAAATCTGTATTTGAACTATTTAAAGATGTCGACATAGTATACACATTTCCTTTTCCCAACGATGTAACAGTAAGAAAATCATCACCGTTGCCCAATGTTATCAAAGATTCGCTTACTGTATTGGCATCTTTTTTCATTCTATAATATTTAAGCACTGTAAATGTTGATATATCATCTGTTTTCTTTTCAAACACTCCTTCATACAATCGATGTTCCACATTTATATATGTAGCCTCGCCGGCTCGCTCCTCGAAATACAACAAACATGGTGTGTTCCATATAGTTGAAGCATAGTAGTATGATTCCATATCGGCATCATCGGCCGGAATAAGCAATATCGAGCCTCGGTTTTCGACATACGATAGCAACGTCTGTGCCAATGCCGAAGGTATGGTTTTCAATTCGTTGAGTATTATAAAATCGTAATCGGACATTCTATCGAAATCGATTGTTTTGCTGCTTACATTTTCGTATACAAAAGTCGAATCGTTGCTAAACAAGATATCCAAATACTTGTTTTCGGTATTTCCATTTATCGACAACACTTTTATTTTGTCGCTAATATTGAGGCTGAAATAAAATTCATCATCATACACTATCGGATAGTCGTTAGTAACCACCTTGGCATTTAAAATTCCGGTTTCCTCTATCGTAAAATTTAATGGCACCACCTCTTCGCCATTGGCTGCTATATCGGCCGAAGCTATAGCTCGTTGTTTGCCATCTATCAATAGTTTTATGGGTATTTTCTCAACGTTTTCATCACTCGTATTCTTTACAAACACGTTTACCGTAACGTTTCCTCCTTTATGACAGACCGGTGTGTTCAACGCCACCGAATCGATATATATGTTATTTACCCTCGACGATGTTATGGGTATAAGATAGGTTGATATATTGCTATCGATAGGAAACTTATCGAAATGCGAAACACTTGTTTGATAGTCGGATATTACATAAACCGATTTATTGCTATAGGCATTGGAATTTAAAAAATCATATTGTTTTTCTATCATATCCGACAGCGATACCGATGATGGCGATACCTGCACTTGGTCGACAAGTTTTATAAACTCGTCGGGCGATACAAATCTAAAATGACGACCTTCCACATCGTTGGTAATGAGCTGAAATCTATCCGATGGTTTATACGATTGGGCTATCTCTTTGGCTTTAGCTTTGGCTATTTCGAGCAATGTTCCGCTCGACGAGGCACTCTCCATACTATATGAATTGTCCACATACACACTTATGTATTCCATTCCTTTTTTTACGGTGCCATCGCCTTTTGGCAATATTGGTTGTGCAAATGCCAAAACAAGAAACACTATGGCCAATATACGTGCAAGCAACACCAGCAACTGACGCAACTGCGATTGTTTTTTGGTTTCGCTTTGAAGCTGCTGCAACAAATCAACGTTGCTGAAGTATACCTTTTTATATCTTCTAAAATTAAAAAGATGCACCAATATGGGCACTGCTATGGCTACTAAACCTATTAGAAATAACGGATTTACAAATTGCATGTTTATTTATTTTAGACTGCAAATATACACATTTATTATCAATAATACGATGTTTTTATTCCACTTGTTTATAAATGGCTCTTTTCGAATACACCCATTGCATAACACCTCTTAAGAGCAAATATACAAGAAATGCCACCCATAAACTATTGTTTCGCAAATAAATACTATCCATCATCACTCCCTTTTCGATAAGATATAGCGAAGAATAATATATTGCGAAAAAAGCCCCTGTGGCCACAAACATGGCATTACGCATCTGTTTCGACGCTGTGGCTCCGACATATATTCCGTCCCACAAAAAAGCTGCAAAACCACATATAGGCATCAGCAACACCCACTTCATATACGGCTTGGCCATTGATATTATATCTTTTTGGTCCGTAAAGAGATACAAAAACATCTCGCCTCCCATTGCATATAACAAGGTGAACACAAAGCATAAAGCAAAACCCCATCGGAAAAGATATTTAACAGCTTTGTGCAACAGCTGCTTATCCCTCGCCCCTATATACCTTCCGGCAAGCGATTCGCCGGCATAGGCAAAGCCGTCCATAATGTAACTAAACAAGGTAAAAAACTGCAACAAAAGCGAATCGATGGCCAATATTTCTTTGCTTATCGACGACGAGGCCGATGTGATGAAAGTAAACACCACAGCCAAACAAAAAGTACGTAAAAATATATCGGCATTGATGTGAAAAAACTTCTTCATTTCGGCAATATTCAAGCTGCTTTTTATATCCAAATATCGCCTAAACAATTTGCCATAATACTTATATGCAATCACACAGCCCACCACCAATCCGCCATATTGTGCTATAACCGTACCCCAAGCCACTCCGGCTATATCCATCTTCCAATACAGCACAAAGAGCAAACTGAACACTATGTTAAGCAAATTGATAAATATGGCTATCCACATAGGCGTTTTGCTATTCTGCATACCTATAAACCAACCTTTTAAGGCATAAAGCCCCAATGTGGCCGGTGCTGCCCATATTCGGATAAAGAAATAAGTTAACGCAAGATGACACACACTGTCATCGCAAGGAATGACATACAATGCCAATCTACTTATAGGCAGCTGAAACACAATAAGCAACAATGCTATAAGCAATGCTATGGTTATAGCACGCACAAACACCCTCACCGACTCGGAAAGATTTCGAGCACCGTATGCCTGTGCTGCAAAACCGCTGGTTCCCATTCGCAAAAAACCAAAATTCCAATAAATGAGATTAAATATACTGGTGCCTATGGTAATGGCTGCTATATGATTGAGCGACAAATGCCCCACTATGGCCATATCCACCATGCCCAAAAGCGGAACAGTGATATTGGTAATTATATTAGGTACAGTAAGTTGAAGTATCTTTTTATTCATTGCACGGCTAAATATATTTTTTGCAAAGATACAAACATTTCGGCAATAGAAAACAGTTTTTTCAAACTCAAGAGAAGGATATTTTTTTCATCGCGAGGATGTAGAAATTTCATCGCGAGGAAAATTTCACAACGTCGCGAGGATTTTCTAACAACGTGGCGAGGAAATTTTCACAACGTCGCGAGGGAAAAAGCGAAGGATAAACATCGTATAAAAACTTTTTGTGCTAACCATTGTTATATAATAACTTAATCGAGCAATAACATAGAGCAGAAATAAGTATCGTGTCTTAAAAGTTTTGCAAGATTAATGCGTCATTAAAATTTATAATCAACCTAAAAAAAATGAAAGGAGAAACACGTTATGTTATTAGCTAAACGACCACAAGAAATGTTTTCTACAACATTAATCGACAATTTTTTGAACGACGATTGGATTAAATCGTTTTACAAAAAAGTAACCGCCACACCTGCTATCAATGTGATAGAAACCAACAACGAGTACGATATGGAAATGGCTGTACCGGGATTGTGCAAAGACGACCTCAATGTACAAATAGAGGAAAACATCTTAAAGATATCGATGGAAAAGAAAACCGAAGTGGAACAAAAAAGCGAGAAGAAGAATTACTTACGCCGCGAATTTTCGACCCAACAATTTTATCGCAGCTTTGAGCTACCCGAAAATGTGGAAAAGGAAAAGATAACGGCACAGGTGGAAAACGGAGTGTTGAGGATAGTGTTGCCTAAAAGCACCGCTGTGGAAAAGAAACCTCAACCCAAAGAAATTGCCATCAAATAGTAAGAAATCTTGCGTAAAAAAAAAAGGATGTACAACAAAACGTACATCCTTCGAAATTTCATTTTAGTAACCTAAATATTAATCTATGGGTAGTAGCGGGAGCCGGATTCGAACCAACGACCTTCGGGTTATGAGCCCGACGAGCTACCTCTGCTCCATCCCGCATTATTGTTTTAACGTTGCAAAATTACATTTTTTTTCCGACATAGCCAAACTTTTTGAACATTTATTCCAAAAAAAGTTTACATCGCTATGATTTACAATCGCTTATTTTTATTACATTCGAGGCATATACATTGCCATTTTCGACGCAAAACAGCTGTTCGAAGCCTCGTTTTATTCGTTTTTTGACCCTTATATATCAAAAAAAAGCGGCAAAACCTTGTATATTCGTAAATATCAAATGGTTTCGCCACTTTCCTGTATAATTATCCGAATGGTATCGGCATTGTTTTATTCAAATTCAGCATTCAGCTGAAAGCTTATAACCAAAAAAAATCAAAAGCCAAAAGCCAATGGCTGCAAGCCAACGTTTATTATTTTATCATATCAAAGCCCAATATCGGTTGCAACACTTCGGGTATCTTTATACCTTCGGGAGTTTGATAGTTTTCTAATATCGAGGCCACTATACGTGGCAATGCTAATGCACTGCCATTGAGGGTATGAACGAGCTGTGTTTTACCGCCATTGTCTTTAAAACGACATTTCATACGGTTTGCCTGAAAGGTTTCGAAGTTGGATACCGAACTCACTTCCAACCATTTTTGTTGAGCGGCACTATACACCTCAAAGTCGTAGGTCATAGCCGAAGTAAAGCTGATGTCGCCACCACAAAGTTTAACTATACGGAAGGGCAACCCAAGCTTGGTTAGCAATCCTGCCACATAGTCTTTCATGGTTTCGAGCTGAGCATAAGAGCGTTCGGGGTGTTCTATCACCACTATTTCCACCTTGTCGAATTGATGCAAACGGTTCAACCCTCTCACGTCTTTGCCATAGCTACCTGCTTCGCGACGGAAACAAGCCGAATATGCCACATGCTTGATAGGGAATTGGCTTTCTTGCACCATCACGTTGCGATAGATGTTTGTAACGGGCACTTCGGCAGTGGGTATCATATAATAGTCGTCGGCGGGCATATAATACATCTGACCTTCTTTGTCGGGCAGCTGACCTGTGCCCAAACCCGATGCTTCGTTTATCATCAACGGAGGTTGTATTTCCAAAAATCCTTCAGCCACAGCGCTATTCAAAAAGAAAGTTATCAAAGCACGTTGCAAAGCGGCACCCTTGCCTTTGTATACCGGAAATCCGGCACCGGTTATCTTGTTGCCCAATTCGAAGTCTATAATATCGTATTTCGAGCACAACTCCCAGTGAGGCACTGCACCTTCGTATAAATGAGGAATTTCGCCAAAACTGGCTATTATCTCGTTGTCATCGGCAGTTTTACCCTTAGGCACCGATATATGAGGTGTGTTTGGCAACGATATCAATTTGGCATTAAGTTCTTGTTCGGCAGCAGACAATTGTTCGTCCAATTCTTTTTCGATGACTTTAAGCTCCGAGGTGCGTTGTTTTTTAGCGTTAGCCTCTTCGGCTTTTCCTTCCTTAAAAAGTTTGCCAATCTCTTTGGCTATAGCGTTGGCTTCGGCCTTTACGGTATCGGCTTTGTGTTGCAATTCGCGACGAACATTGTCCAACGAAAGTATCTCTTCAACACGGCTTTCGGCATCATAAACATTTTTTATAAGCAAGCGTTCGATGGCCTCGCGTGTGTTTTCTCTCAAGTATTGTAGCTGTAACATATTATATCTTATAGTTTTATATCAATTATCGTTATTTTTTTAGCAACTACAAAAATACAAAATTATTCGATATATTGTACATTTATAAGCGTTTTGTTGCAAAATATTTTGTCGAATATAAAAAAAAGAGTAATTTTGCAGTCGATAAATAAACGATAAAAAGATGAAAAATAGAGTGTTTTTATTGATAGCTATAGTGTTATTGTCGTGCAGCAATATATGCTGTGCGCAATATTATAGTCCCGAAGACGAGGAACTACGCAAAGAAATAGGTCAAATGCTGATGGTAGGCTTTAGAGGCACCGAATTGAGTACCGGCCACAGTGTATATCGCGACATTACGGAATACAACATCGGGGGAGTGATACTTTTTGAATACGACGCTCCATCGCAAAGCAGACCCCGCAACATCAACAGTCGTCTGCAACTGCAAAAACTATGCAAAAGTCTGCAACAGCTAACCGACGACAACTTATTGATAGCCATCGACCAAGAAGGCGGCAAAGTAAACCGCCTGAAAAGTCAATACGGGTTCCCGGCATTTATGTCGGCCAAAGCTATGGGCACTGAAAACGACCCCGACACCACCCGTTATTATGCCGCCCTCACTGCCAAAACGTTACGCTCGATGGGCATAAACCTGAACTTTGCACCATGTGTGGACGTGGATGCAAACCCTGCCTGTCCCATAATAGGCAAACTCGACCGCAGTTTTTCGGCAGACCCCATGATGGTGGTAAAACACGCCTATATGTGGATAGAAGAACACCACAGACACAACGTAATATCGTCGCTGAAACACTTTCCGGGTCATGGCAGCTCGCAATCCGACACACACCTTGGCATAGTCGACGTAAGCAACTCGTGGACCGCCGACGAGCTTATCCCCTACCAAGCCCTTATCGACAGCCAGATGGTGGACGTGATAATGACATCGCACGTGTTCAACTCGCAGCTGGATTCTGTATACCCTGCCACCCTGTCCAAAAAGATAATCACCGACCTGCTACGCAACAAAATGGGTTTCAATGGTGTTATAGTTACCGACGATTTGGCTATGGGTGCCATGGCCGACCACTACAGCCTGGAACAGATTTTGGAACTCGCCATCAATGCCGGTGCCGACATATTGTGCCTTTCGAACAACGGAACCACCTACGACCCCGACATAGCCCCAAAAGCCGTAGAAATAATATATAATATGGTGATAGACGGCAAAATATCGCGCGAAAGAATACACCAATCGTTCGAACGAATACAAGAGCTTAAAAACAAAATATAACGCTTTATGAAACCATCAAAAATATTCATACTATCGCTATTGGCAGCCTCGTTTATACTCCCTGTAAAGGCTCAATACACAACCGATTATTACGAACTGAAAGGAAAGGTAAGAGATGTGGTTACAACAATTTATCTAACAGACCCCATAATACCTCATCCCACTACAAAATTACGTTTCGACACAGAAGGCCGTTTAACCTTTCAGCAAAACAACGACGACTCCTCGACATACCACTACATACCAAACACAGCCCTACCCGACACCATTCGCAAAAACAACCACATCACCACTATTATGGAATACGACTCGCTACGCCGAAAAATAGGCGAAACAGAATACATACACGGCACTGTCGTAAAATCAATCGTTATACATTTCGACACAACCACCAACACCGAATACGAAACTCATTACACTACAAATGTGGGACTTACAAGCCAAACAATGAGCATATACGACCAAGACGGTTGCAAAATAAAAGAATGTAAATACACCATAAGCAACCTCGAATGCGGCAGACAAATCGTTTCTTCGATTGAATATATCTACGACGTTGAGTCTAATCCGCTGCAATACATAAGATATGTATACAACGAAGAGGGTGTGAACATTCGGAGTATAGCCAACTACAACAAACAAGGCAAAATAAAAGAAGAAAAATCTTACTCCTCCGACGACCTACTGTTTAGATTCACAAAAAACGAATACGACAAGCATGGCAACATTAAAAAACGTACGATAACTTTCTTTTCGGAATACGACAACTCCAAAATAGTCAGAACTTACGATTCTAAATATAAATACGACGCACAAGGCAACTGGACCGAACTGAGCTACATTATCGACGGCAGAATAATTTCAACCACCTTGCGCCAAATTTCGTATTACAACGAATAAAAACGGGTTTAATTCTTAAACTCTATGCTACACAACATCGCCACACCGCTCGTGTTTAGCAAACGAAAGTTGTAGACATTATCGTCGGTTTTGGTGTATTGCACCGTTATGGTGTCGTCCATCTTGGTTTCGTGCACATAGCTTATATCCACACTCTTGATGGCTTTTTCGTGCATATCGTTGGGCAACGCATTCATTATCCAACGCATATACATGGCATTGTTTGCGTGCTGAGCCTTATCTATGGCCATAAAAGGCACTTTGATTTCAAAGGCGGTGCTATAATCATCGCAAGGCATCATCTTGCCCAAAAGCTTGTCGGTGGCAGTGTCGTCGTTTTTAGGAAAATGCTCCATAATCTTGTCGCAACGCTGCGGCATACGCGAGTTCATATCTATCACACACCACGTCGACGTGCCTTTTACAGCAGCCTTGCCGTCAGAGTTTTGTATCACAAAATCCCTCAACGCTATGGGACCTCTGAAACCCCTGCTCCACGTTTGCATCGATATATCGGTGTAGATGGTCGGATAATCCATTATTTCGTAATAAACACGCAGCAAAACCCACGCCTTGTTGCTTTTTATCATCGAATGGTAACCCATATTATAGGCATTGGTATGAGCCTCAGCCGTTTCCTGAAACAGCTGCGACACTGCCGGTATCGACAACCTGCAATACCTATCGGTCAAAAACGAATGCACCTTATAGTTTTCCTGCCACTTGCTTTGTTCTATCACCATAATATATCGATAAAAAAAGGCAACCCCATAATATTTAAACCACAAGGATTTAAATCTACGAAGCTGCCCCAAAAGAACATTAATTACATTTTTTCGGGAACATCGATGCCCAATATAGCCATCGAGTTCTTTATCACCTTCGATACAAAGTTGCACAACTGCACTCTGAATATCATTATCTTTTGGTCAGGCTCTTTCAAGATAGATGTTTCTTGATAAAAGCTGTTGAAATTTTTGGCCAAGTCGTATACATAATTAGCCACCATGGCAGGGCTGTAGTTTTGAGCAGCCTGTTCCACCACCGACGGCATTTCGTACAACGCCTTTATAATATCTTTCTCCTTCTTGCTCAGCTGTATACCACTCATATCCACCGCGGTGTCGTCTATATCCACATTGTGGTTTTCGGCAGCCTTGCGTATTATCGAGCGTATGCGGGCATAGGTGTATTGTATAAACGGACCTGTATTGCCGTTAAAGTCGATACTTTCTTCGGGGTTGAAAAGCATATTCTTTTGAGGGTCAACCTTCAATATAAAGTATTTCAACGCACCGAGTGCCAATGTCGTGTATAGTTTTCGAGCTTCGGAAGCGTCCAACTCATCGTTGCGGCCATGTTCTTTGCTCATAGCCTCGGCAGTGTTTATCATTTCTTCTATAAGGTCGTCGGCGTCCACCACCGTACCCTCGCGCGATTTCATCTTGCCGTTGGGCAATTCCACCATGCCATACGACAGGTGATAAATCTTTTCAGCCCATTCAAAACCAAGACGTTCCAATATTATCTTAAGCACATTGAAGTGATAATCTTGTTCGTTGCCCACCACATACATAAGCTGTTTGGCGGCAAAATCGTTGTGGCGAAGCAAAGCAGTGCCCAAATCCTGAGTCATATACACCGATGTGCCATCTTTGCGCAACAAAAGTTTTTGATCCAAACCCTTGTCGGCAAGGTCGGCCCACACCGAGCCATCATCTTTTTTGAACAACACACCATCTTCCAAACCCTTTGTTACCAACGACTTTCCAAGCAGATAAGTATCCGATTCGTAATATATCTTATCAAAATCGATACCCATCTTTTTATATGTTTGGTCGAAACCTTCGTACACCCAGCCGTTCATTGTTTTCCACAATTCCACCACTTCGGGGTCTTTGGCTTCCCATCTGCGAAGCATTTCTTGGGCTTGCAACATCAAGGGCGACTCTTTTGCAGCCTCGTCTTCGGCTATGTTTTTTTCGGCGGCTATGCGGCGTGTTTCGTCCTTATAATGCTTGTCGAAAAGCACATAATACTTACCCACCAAGTGGTCGCCCTTCATTCCCGACGACTGCGGCGTTTCGCCTTCGCCATATAGCTTCCATGCCAACATCGATTTGCAAATATGTATACCTCTGTCGTTTACAAGATTAACCTTTTTAACGTTGTTGCCCGCAGCTTTCAGCAACTGTGCCACACTCCAACCCAAAAGATTGTTGCGTATATGGCCCAAATGCAAAGGCTTGTTGGTGTTTGGCGACGAATATTCTATCACCACAGGAGCCTCGTCCGCAGCGACCTCTTTATATCCAAAATGAGTTTTGAAGGCATGGTCTTTTACAAAATTCAACCAATAATCGTCCCTTACAACGAAATTCAAAAAACCTTTTATCACATTGTAGCTCTCGATGTTAGCCACATTGTTTTTTACATAACCGCCTATCTCATCAGCCACTGCTTCGGGCGACTTTTTGGCAGCTTTCACAAAGGGAAATACCACCACGGTAATATCGCCTTCAAATTCTTTCTTGGTTTTTTGAAGCACCACGCTTTCGGCCTCCACTTCGAGGTTATATAACTGACGCAATGCTTGAGAAATGCTCTGTTGTAACTCGTATTCAATCATTTTGGACATATTTATTAATGTATAACTATTTTGCAAAGATACAACTTTTTTATCATCTTTCAAAACTTATCCTTTATGGATTTCAACAAATGAGGAAACAAATTGGCACCTGCCGACACTATTTCGCCACCAAAAAGCCAGTTGTTGCCACCGGCAAAGTCGGAATTCATACCGCCTGCCTGCTGCACTATAAAAGCACCGGCTGCCACATCGTAGGGCTTAAGATTATATTCGTAAAAGCCATCTACTCTGCCACATGCCACGTATGCCAAATCGGTGGCAGCACTGCCCAAACGTCGCAAACCGCGAGTATGCTGCATGCTCCACTGCAGGTAGTCCATAAACTGCGGCAAACGCTCGAAGTTGGTAAACGGAAAGCCGGTAGCCAACAGCGAATCGTTCAACGCCTTGCAGCCCGACACCCTTATTGCGTTGCCATTCATATAGGCACCACCACCCTTGTAGGCATAAAAGCATTCCTGCCTATACATCTCATACACAACGCCTACCACTATATCATCGTCCTCCTTCAAAGCTATACTTACGGCAGCCACCGGAAAGGCATGTATAAAATTAGTGGTACCGTCCAAAGGGTCGATAATCCAATTATATTTATCCTTAACCACCTGAATGGTATTCTCTTCGGTGATAAAACCGGCTTCGGGCAACAGCTGCTGCAAACGATGCACTATCCTACGCTCCGACTCCTTGTCGAACTGCGTTACATAGTCGTGCACACCCTTGGTTTCCACCTTCAAATCGTGCAAATTGTCGCGTTCGGACTTAAGAAAGCCACCCACCTCCTCAGCCAACACACACACCTGATCACATATATATTTATAATCCATAATATTTTTTTTGTTTTGGGCTTTGAGCTTTGAACTCACTTCTCACTGATCACTGCTCACTGCTCATTGCCTCTCCCACTACCCTTGCGGCAAAAGCCACAAAGTCGGCACATGAATGTTTACCTCTGTTTTGCAATAAGTTGCGACACACTATGTCGCCGTATTCCTGTCTGAAACGTTCGGCCATAGCCTTGGTAAGCATACGTTTTTTTTGCACCTGAGTGATGTTCTGCGGATTGGGAGCCGGCACCATAAAAGCCGACAGCAACGCCATACTGCACACACAGCCGCACACCTCGTGCATACGGGCTATGCCACCACCAAAAGGCATCGATATCTGAGCCATAAAAGCCTCATCCACACCACACACATCGCTGTAAGCCACCGCCACAGCCTGCGAACACGAATAGCCCGAGGCAAACAACTCCTGTGCCTTAAGCACTCGTTCTTCGATATTTATATTCATATTACAGTCTTTGTTTGTTTTTGCAAAGATACGATTTTTTTTTGAGTTATAAGACATTTGTCCCGTTTGCTCAAACACAAAAAGCGGGACAAAAAAAGCAGACCGTCTCACGACGCCTGCCAAAAATATAATAAATGAATTTCAATTAATAATTGTATGTAAAAGGCACACACCATATATTTATTGTGCAAACAAAAATATTTTTTTCATCCACAGAACATCTTTCCACCTTTAAGAGAGATAAGAGGAAGACCGATAAAAAAAGTAGGCTATCTCCCGAACACGTGCTCTACTCGGGAGCGAATCACGGATTTCTTGCGGTTCTCTTCCCTCTATTCGTTGGTCAGCGGTTTGCCGCGATAGCCTTTCTCGCATATCTCGTCTTTCAGTTCGTATTTCTTCAGAGTCTCTTCCTGTTCCACGTAGGCACTGTCCGCAAATGTAACCTGTCCACGGTCGCTCTCGTCCATCAGATCGGGAAACATTTTCGAGTCGTGAGGCGACGCAGTTGTAACCACAATCTTCTTGATGAACTTGCTCTTGCCGTCCACCTTTGCGCTGACCTTGTACCCGAAGAAGTCCTCGCCGCCCTTCTGTGCCCAGCTGGCATCGATGTCCTTCTGCCGTTTCTTGTTCGGTTTGTCGCTCCACAGGTCGCCACCCTCACCGTCCTTGATTTTCTTGTTCTCCTCGCGGGTGTTTCGCTGGCGTGGTGCAAGTACAAAGCTTGCATCAACTATCTGTCCCTCATTGAAGATGAAACCCTTCTCTAGCAGGTCGTCGACGAAGTCCTGAAAAAGTGTCTCTCCAAGACCTTTCACTTTCAACCCCTCGAAAAAGTTACGGATGGTGTTTGCATCAGGCACCTTGTCGCCGCTTGCCAGTCCGAGGAATTGCTTGAAACTGCTGCGGTCTATTATCTAGTACTCCGTCTGCTCATAACTGAGGTTGTAGTACTGCCGCAAGACCATCACCTTGAACATCATTACCACATCGTACTGTTTCGCACCGGCATTGCTCTTGGTGTTGTGGTTCACCATTGCTTCCTCCAGACGACTGCGGAACATCTCGAAGTCTATCACGCTGTCAAGTTTCTCCAAAGGATTGCCTATCTCGGAGAGTTTCTGTATCGTGTTTTCAGCATCGAAGAGGATCTGTTTGCCTGTGGTCTTGTACTTGCTCATAGGTGATGCTGTTTTTTACAACAGATAACGTAGAATCATACTTTATATTGTTGAATAATATATATTTAATTTTTATAGGTTACCTTGAATAATTGGTTGATAGCATCCTTGTGCTGTGATAGTGACTGAAGAGGTGGTGTTGTTGTTTTAGTTACATACTCAATAGACATTCCCTTTTCAATGCGTACTCCATTAATGATTCCGCTGTTCTCTACTGAAATTTTCCAAAGTGCCATAATCTGATGAATTAAGTTTAAATTGTAAATTATCGGGTGAAAAATTAGAAAAGGAGGTATGCCAAAGTGAAGCATACCTCCATAAATAGTTGAAAATATTCTCTCTGAATATCTATTTTTCAATGATTTTTGTTACACGTTTTACTCCTTTTAACGGTACACTAATGATTCATCATATATAGTGAATCCAAGTAGCACAATGCAAAGCTCCTCCATGCTTGATAAGTGGTTGAGCGTAAACTTGTCTAATAACCTTATTATCAAATATATTTTTGAACATTTTTAGTGCTACCTTATCATTTTCTTCATCATGGTTCATAGATAATGCTGGCAATATAATAGCATTGTCAGTTTCAAGGTAGTTCAAGTAACACCAACTATCACGAGAAAGCGTTCCCTCGTATTCCACTTCCAAAATTTCGAATTGACTATTAAGGATTTTGCGAATTCGTGTTGAAAGGGATTTTCTTTTACCTTTTTCCAACTGATGATAATTATTAAGGAGGATGCGATCATTACCAAGCCATGCAATCATTCCATCAGAATGACCAAATGGTTCATTCATATCCCAAGGTAATAGAATTATTTCTGCTTGAAATGCTTCTTCAAGTCGACAAAGCAAAGTCAAAGGACGCCAATTGGGGTTTTCTGAGAAAATCTTATCCGTCATAACAACTTTATCGCCACAACGTACATAATTACCACCATCGAGAACAATATCCACATTATCTGAGATATTAATATTCAAATCTTCAATTGCCAATTCTTGCTGGGTGATGTATTTGTGATACTTTGGATCATCCCACAGATAATCAGGTCGGAAATTAAAACCAACATACTTTCCTTCACCAATATGGATTGGCATGTAATCTCTACACCACACTTCTTTTGAGTATGGAAGAGTCTTTGGAGTGAGGCCAAACTCAGACAAGACTTTAAGAAGTTGATTATAAACATCCTTGTAATCCTTTTCTAACCAATCTGAAATATAAATTTCTTGTGTCATATTGTTATGTTTGAAACATCATCAATAAGTTCATTTAGTTTCTGAATAAAATCACATTCACTCTCTATTGCTTGCGTGTTGAAACAGAAGTATTTATCTGTATCATTTTGTGCTTTTTCGTTTTTAATCTTATAACCTTCTTTATCCATCAAATACACGAAATCATCGCGATACCACTGGAATCTTTGGTCATTGAACGTAAAATTAATATCAGAGCCAAAAAGTAATGACGTGTTAGTGATTTTATGTTCATTATTGATCTCTATACCGTCTGTGTCGGATAATAAATTATCTCTTTTCTCACTATTCAAGAAAACCCCTGTGCTACTTGGAAATATTGCCTTGTGGTTATGATAATCACGAATCCACGAATTAGGAATTTTTTCTCTAACAAAATCTAATAGCGATGTGTGTACAAGCTTATACACTGTTCGTTCAGCAAAATCTTCGGATTTTTCAAATGATGTAGTAGATTGATTCTTTTCGCCAAGTAGCAGGTGGTGGATTGCTTTGCAATTATCACTGTTCAAAAGATAATACAACCATGTTTCTGGCTTATTGTTAAATGTTCTGTGCTTCCACCATAGGACTTTCCAAAATGTATCAGCAGAATACCAACTCATCATCATCTTAAGCAATTTAGTATTGCGATATGGATCTTGCATTGCAGAATCTTTTGATGGCGTTTCTTTTAAAAAATATTGTTTTACATGTTCCATTTTTGAATCAAACGAACTCCAATCTATCAAGCCATTTTCATCTTGGAACAAAAATCGTATGCTTCCTTTGAAAAAAGCATATTGTTCGGCTTCTATAATGACATCTTCCCAGTTTCTTCCATCATTACGTACATTTCCGGAAATAATTTGTCTAGCTTTATTGATTTCCTCATTCCATCTATTTGAAAAATCTGACGTTCGTTCATCAAGAGTCATATTACTTAGACTGTTGTACACATCATGAGAATCAAGTTTCTCTATATGTTCTATTGCAGTCCGGATTGCCATGGTACTTCTTATTTGCGCTCTACCGTCCTCACCTTGTCCTGAAATAAGATTCCAGACAACACGCATCCATCTCTTCATTGAATCTTCATCATCTTCGACTGTATCATCGTGATCGAAATACTTGCATATAGCGAAGAAAGCTATTCTTTGCACTTGATTCAACGTGGACACTCTGAGAATTTTTTCATTAGCATTGTTTACTATTTCGATATTGTCGGTATTTTCATCTTCGATATATTGAGGTATAAACTTAAAACTATCATCCCAAGAACAAGTCGGTATAGACCAATCTTGGGAATACTTGTAGTAATTATTTAGGACCTTTTGTAATTTCATAAAGAACTCAACAGGAATGCCATTTTCATATTTGTAATCGTCCAATCCTTGATAAGCAATTTTGGTATCATAATCATTGGGATTACGATTGTTCGAATCGTTGAGATATCTATATGAAGGATTCTCGTTCTCTTGCGCAGAACCCTCATCACCTTTACCTATGTCAAGTAAATAAATGTGAGGATTTTCTGATTTCTTAGCAATAAATAGTTCATTCCAAAAGAATCTGTTCAAGAAGGCAAAGTAGATTTCATCTATTTGATTTGATTTATACAATTTGCCATTTTTATCGTGTATTCCCTTAGATTTATTACTCCAAAAGATGTCTGTCCAATCTGTATCAAACTTGATTGGTATCCCTCCTATGGAATCCAATAGAAGTCCCCATTCTTTTAGCTGCGTATTTTCATCTGTATTTTCTTCTGCACGTTTTGTTATGTAACCAACCAAGTCAGCTTTGAAATTTTCAAAACTAGTCAACTGTTTACCACGGGCATTCATCTTGATATATAAGTCATCAGAAAGACCAAAATCATGAAGCGGAAGATTATAAAAGACAATGGGGCATAAAGATTCATTTGTTAACTTTTTCCAACAATTATCAAAGGTCTTCATTAATGCACACTTTTCACCATCAATGTCACACAACGATGGACAGGCGAATAATTCTTCTATTCCGTCTATAATATCTGTTCCTTTTTTATCAGCTATTTTCGTGCCACTCAACATCCTTAGCATCGACTGAATAGTAGGATCTTGCTTCCATGCTGAATAAAACCATGTTTGTTTAGTAATAAATCCAACAATATTAATACCATTGAAGGATTCAAAGTTTCGTGGAATACATAAACTCCGACAAAACTCTCTAGATGAAATTCGTGTTTCGTATGTAAACTTTCGGAGTATTGCACAATTTTCTTCATTTAATACACCAGCCCGTAAAGCTATATACCAATGTAATAGCCATAGAGTGGTGAGTCGTTGTTGACCATCCAATGGATAAAGTTTGTCATTTTCTGTTGATCCGTATACGAAATCTAACTTCATTTCAGAATCTTTATAAGGAGACTCGTTGTTAAGTGCCTTTTTCAATTCGCCTAAAAAGTTCTTGCGAAGATTCTCCCTTCCCAATCTTCCTTGTGCGTAATCACGCTGGATTATGGGAATTTCTATGATATTATTTTTTAGAAAATTCCAAAAAGTAGTCTTTTTTGCCATATTAACATTCTAATTTGTTTATACATTCCTTTATGTCATTTACATAGCCTTCAGCATCAATTTTTTTTGTCCAATAATTGGCATCAGACATTATTGGTGAATAATATTTCATGAAAACCTGCTTCGTGCAAATAGGTACAAATGATGATTCAGCCTTTTCTTCTTTTATAAATTGTAACCTTCCGTCCTTAGTCATCTTAGGAATAGAAATCTTTATTCCTTTGTCTTTACCAATAATGACTTGGCGCTTTCCTGAAAACAGAGCATTACCATAACTTCTGTTTGTTGAAGAATCTAATAATGTGTAGTTCCAAATTCTATTTTTTTCTTCTGGAGTCCAATCATCAGTTTGTGGAAAATGATTCTTTATTTCGTGAAAAAGTTTATTTCTTTGCTCTTCATTGACTTGTTCAAAAAAATCATGGATTTTTGTCTGCATCTCTTTATCTGCACTTAAGTACACATTCAATAACCATTGCTTTTGTGTCATCACATCGTCTTCTTCATTTGTTGTATTGGAATTGATGTGTTCTACATCCCAACTTTCAATTTTGTACAAATGAAATGGAAATTTGTGGAAAATTCCTATTTGATACTTTACGTTATCCAGGTTGTTCTTATTTTGATTGACTATGGTCTGTATATTATGGAAAAGAAGAATGGGCTTACATTTTCCTTTGTCACTACCATCCACTTTGTATTGGTAATCAAGTGAAGGACACTTGTTTATCTCACTAGCAATCTTTTTCTTTAGTTCGATGACGAAATAGCTTTTATCAGCAGAATCATTCCATTCCGCAACAAGATTGTGAATAGTATGTCCATGTACAATCAAATAACCTACATAGTGATAGAGCTCCAAATCCTCATACCATTCCTTGAATGTTTGAAAATATGCTTTCACTTCATTCCAACATTCCTCAATATTTGATTGGTCTAAACATTCCTCAATATTTGATTGGTCTAAATGGAAATATTCATAAAAGTATCTAAAAGTTCTATAGTTATCGGAACCTATCATTCCATATTTTTCATCATTTAATCCCAATTTATTCTGTTCGCAAATCAAATCAAATATAAAATCTATTCTTGTAGGGCGGCTGTAGCCTTTTTCATTTAAGAACAGCCAGAACTCATCGTTTTGCAACGTATATTCAGTGTTGTCCCATTCGCTTGCTATTTCTTGCTGTCTCAATTTTAGGTGTTTGTCGTCTGAGACCCGGAAGTTTGAGCGATTCAAGAACAGGGCCTTGATAAGTTCTGCATTTGTAAGTGATATCTTCCCGATGTTGAGACGAGTGAAGACTTTGATGGGATCTTCATCTACGGTCTCATACCAAATCACCCTTGTGCGATGGATAAACTTGGACTGAAAATCGTTGTTGTCAAAAGTCTCGCCCTGTTTGCACGCCCATTTGTGAATTGTGCTGTAGGCATGCTTCATATAAAAGTAGTCAATATAATCTTTGAATTCTTTTCCTGGGGTTACTGCTTCTTCAGCTTCATTTATTTCCAGATTTCTTAAGAAATCGTAACTGTCGTTTCTTGTTGCATAGCTGATTGTTGGCAATGGAGTCTTTCTTTTTCCATTCCACATCTCGTTGAAATAATGTATGATTAAATAAATCGTGGTTAATCGCTGCTGTCCGTCAATCACTTCATAGCAATCTTCTTCCTCAGTTGCTTCGTCACAGGGTATATCCACTTTTTTTACCTTTTTTACCACCAACGGCTGTAGACAGTACCATGTTCCTTCATCAGAGTTATTGACACTTTCAGGTCTGAAATCGTTGATGTCATTCAGTAGGTCTTCTATCTGTTGTTCATTCCATCGGTAGCCACGCTGATAACTTGGTATGAAGAACTTCAAACCAAGAAGATTGCTAATCGATTTCATCTCAATTATATTTTCAATCATATCCATTATTTTTTGTAATGATTAATGGTAGGCTCTAAAAATTGATTATTTTTGTTTTCCGGCTTAGACGGAGAGCCTAGTTTAACCGCTTCACCAGTCTTTTTCGCTGTTTGCAAAGTGTACAGGGGTTCAGCATTGTGTTGCTACCCTCGCCTTTAAAACATGTACCATAAACGCACACACCATATATTTATTGTGCAAACAAAAATATTTTTTTCATCCACAGAACATCTTTCCACCTTTAAGAGAGATAAGAGGAAGACCGATAAAAAAAGCAGGCCGTCTAGCGATGCCTGCCTTAGATACAATTAAGCTTTTTATCTATTAAAATAATTTGTTAACCGTCTTTATAACACCGCAACAATATATTTATTGTATATGGAGAAAAAAAATTTTAGCGGCTAGGTCAATTCCGTAATTTCCAAATCTCCCTCACGTAGTTGTCGGATTTTCCTCGCGTAGTTGTAAGAAATTCATCACGAGGAAGTAGGAAATTCCTCACGAGGAAGTTGAAACTTCCTCGTGAGGGAAAAATTTGGTTATTTCTTTGTTCGATAGAGATTACAATAAAAACGCATGCAGGAGTGCATTTGAGGAGTGAAAAAGAAATCGCCTTCCTTGGCGTATTTTATATCAACTCCATTATTAGCTTTATGGCATACTTTTCCTAAGTCTTTGGCTCTCAACTCAGCATCACGTTTGTTTGTAACAAACTTAGCCACAAGCTCTTGCTGCTCCGAAACCTCGGTATTTAGGAGATCGAAGGCAAAAAACCAACCTAAAACATTCATCAGTGTGGACACAGAAAAGAATGGCATTTCGCGAGCTTGAAGATATCCATCAAGATGGCGTTTGGAGTTGCCGGAAAACAACAGATGGTTTAGTTGTTGCTTTCCCTTCAGAACCTCAGGGTCAAGCGAAAGGTTGCGATCGGGAAGTGAAGCACGCTTGAAGACAGCATTATCGATAGTCAAAATGTCGACCAAAGCGGCACCCGGTATCCAAGGGTATTCAGACATGGATAAAACATCAACGGCATCTACAAGAAAAGAGGCCAAACGAATTTCTCTATTATTTGTATTCTTCGCAACCATCGTTTTAAAATCAGCTCCGGACAGGGGTGATAAAGAAGCATCTTTTTCATCAAGCATCGCCTCTAACATGGCTTGATCATCGGTTCCGAGGTCTACAATAATGGCAGAGTTGCCGGTTTTTAAGATCTTTATTTCTTTGCCATCATCAAGCTTCATTATAGAAAAAGTAGTTTCAGACTTGGCTCGCATACGAAGAATTTCCTCGATCTTCTTTGCGGCATGAGCCGGCAACGAAAGAATATTTTGCATGGAAGAGTGGCTGACAAAGGGATAGCCGGGTAAAGAGCTTGCCTTGCTACAAAAGGGTTCGGCAAAAGGAATAATGGTTGTGTAATAAGGGCAGTTTAAACAAGAATTTTCATCAACTCCGCTCGGAGGAACTTTTTGCTTGTTGCCGGAGTATGGGCAACAACGATTGATCAGATTAATTCGTGTGTTCATAACTAAAAAAATTTAATTTGTTTTACATTTACATTATCAAGCTGTTACACGTCTAATACAAGATTTTCACAACTTTCTATCCGACCGCAAAGTTACTGTTTTTTTTGATATAAATCCACTTTTTCCAAAAAAAAATGTATAATTTCCAAATACAGGCAGTAATAAGCGAATTGTCAATGCATTACACAAAAAACTTTTTTTTTGTTGAATAAAAAATGCTTGCCAAAACGATTCTGCGATTTTATAAGTGTCCTATCAGTAATTCTATAGGACGCCTATTTCTTTTACCATGTATTTGTAATAGTGCAACTTAACGCCAAAGTGTCCTATGTCCGCGTCATAGGACGGTTGATTTTTCCCACCCTATTAAGAAATTCCTCGTATTGTTAACTTAATTTTTAGATACATACAACATGTTTACATATCTGATATATCTGATATATCTGATATATATAATAC
>JAFWZP010000081.1 GCA_017522255.1 Bacteroidales bacterium
GATTTATAGGTAGCCACGTAGTAAGATTGTTCGTAAACAAATATCCCGAATATAATATTATCAACCTCGATAAGTTGACATACGCAGGTAATTTGGCTAATCTTAAAGATGTTGAGGATAAGCCCAACTACAAATTCGTGAAGATGGATATATGCGACTTCGAAGCGTTCTACCAACTTATGCAGGACGAAAAAATTGACGGTATTATCCACTTGGCAGCCGAAAGTCACGTAGATCGCAGTATCAAAGACCCATTCACTTTTGCTCGCACCAACGTGATGGGAACGCTGTCGCTACTCCAAGCCGCTAAACTTTATTGGGAATCGTTGCCTGAAAAATATGAAGGTAAAAGATTTTACCACATAAGTACCGACGAGGTTTATGGAGCTTTGAAAATGAACCGTCCCGAAGGTATCGAACCTCCGTTCAAGACAGTAGCATCATCGGAAGGCCACAAAGCGTATGGCGACGAATTTTTCTACGAAACAACAAAATACAATCCACACTCGCCATACTCGGCAGCCAAAGCCGGTAGCGACCATTTTGTACGTGCTTACCACGACACTTATGGTATGCCTACCATAGTTACCAACTGCTCAAACAACTACGGTCCGTATCAGTTTCCTGAAAAGTTGATACCTTTGTTTATCAATAATATCCGTCATCGTAAACCACTGCCTGTTTATGGCAAAGGCGAGAATGTACGCGACTGGCTTTATGTGGAAGACCACGCAAGAGCTATCGACATCATTTTCCACAACGGCAAGATAGCCGAAACCTACAACATAGGCGGTTTCAACGAATGGAAGAATATCGATTTGATAAAGGTGATGATCAAAACCGTTGACCGCATACTTGGCAACCCCGAAGGCTCGTCGCTCGACCTTATCACTTACGTTACCGACCGTCTTGGTCACGATGCACGTTATGCCATTGACAGCACCAAGCTACAACGTGAGCTGGGTTGGGAACCCTCGCTACAGTTCGAAGAAGGTATCGAACGCACCGTCCGCTGGTACCTCGACAACCAAGAATGGATGGACAATATCACCAGTGGCGAATACGAAAAGTACTACGAAGAGATGTATGCTAAACGATAGGCTTCGCTGGAGCTTCGCCGACAAAGGACTTGAGACAAACGGCTAAAGGCTTTGAGCAATGAGCAATGAGCAATGAGCTTTTTTATTCTTGTCGCGAAAACTGAATCGAAAATGGCGAAAAAACGCGAAAAGTTGTTCGACAAGCTTAACCGACTACCTTAACCCTTAAACATTAACCATTAAACTAATAAAAAATCCTTTCGTCCTTTGACTTTAGACTTTAGACAAAAAAACACTCGTAGTCTTAGGAACTTTGTCGCGAAACCAGAATCGAAAATGGCGAAAAAACGCGAAAAGTTGTTCGACAAGCTTAACCGACTACCTTAACCCTTAACCTTTAAACAAAAATAACTCCGTTGTCAAAAAAAACATTTGGCTATATCGTAGAAAAATTGTACCTTTGCAAACCGAATTCTTAAGGATAAAACGATAATCGGCTTAAAATAAACAATAAGAACAATGAGCAAAGAACTTCAAATACGAAATAGTACAGTGGATTTTTTAATATTCCAACTAAGTAGTAATGATGAGGGTGTGGAAGTATATTACAAAGATGAAACAATATGGTGTAGTAAGAAAGCAATGTCTATATTATTTGATTGCTCTGTCGATAATATTGGTTTGCATTTGAAAAACATATATGCAATAAAAGAATTAGAGGAAACATCAACTGCCGAGTATTTCTCTGTAGTTCGCAAAGAAGGTAATCGAGAGGTAAAACGAACACTGAAATGTTATAATTTAGATGCAATTATTGCTGTAGGATACCGAGTAAATTCTATTCGTGCAACGCAATTTCGGCAATGGGCTACAAATATTCTTCGCCAATTTGCAATAAAAGGATATGTAGTTGATCGCAAACGGATGGAGAATGGAAATTTCGTTGGAGAAGACTATTTTGAACATTTACTTGCCGAGATTAGGGAAATAAGGTTAAGTGAACGTAGACTTTATCAAAAACTTACAGACATATACTCGACAAGTATTGACTATAACAGCAAAGCCCCGACTACATTGATATTCTTCAAAAAAGTTCAAAATAAAATGCACTATGCTGTGCATGGACATACTGCGGCCGAGTTGATAGTGAAAAGAGCTAATGCTGAGAAAGAAAATATGGGACTGACTACTTGGGAGAATGCCCCTGATGGGAAAATTGTAAAAACCGATGTGTCTATAGCAAAAAATTATTTGAAAGCCGATGAGTTAGAATCGATGGGACGTATAGTAAGTGCTTTTCTTGATTTGGCCGAAGACAGAGCTAAACGTCATATTCCTATGACAATGGAAGATTGGGCTACCAGGATTGATAAGTTTTTAGACAGCGATGACAGACCTATATTAGACGGATCCGGTACAGTGTCGGCAGAAATAGCAAAAGCCTTTGCTGAAAGTGAATTTGAAAAATACCGCATAATACAAGACAAATTATTTCAATCAGACTTTGATAAATATAACGCAGATAATTTGTTAGACTTTGATTAGGACTTAGCCGAAATTACGAATCTATGGAGTTTTGGCTTCGCCCGACAAACGACTAAAGGCTTTGAGCAATGAGCAATGAGCAATGAGCTTTTTTATTCTTATCGCGAAAACTGAATCGAAAATGGCGAAAAAACGCAAAAAGTGGTTCGACAAGCTTAACCGACTACCTTAACCCTTAAACATTAAACAACCCTTAGTTGTTAGCCTTTGGCTATTGGCATTCTTGAAGGCTTTGAGTAATGAGCAATGAGCAGTGGGCTGTGGGGCAATGAGCAGTGAGCTTTTTATTCTTATCGCGAAACCAGAATCGAAAATGGCGAAAAAACGCGAAAAGTTGTTCGACAAGCTTAACCGACTACCTTAACCCTTAAACATTAACCATTAAACTAATAAAAAACACCTTTCGTCCTTCGACATTAGACTTTCGAGGGAAAACACTTGTTGACTTGTAGTCTTAGAAAAAAACATTTGCCTATATCGCAAAAAAGTTGTAACTTTGCAAACTTTAAAACATTAAAAAGATTGCTAATTACAAAGATAACTTTTGA
>JAFWZP010000082.1 GCA_017522255.1 Bacteroidales bacterium
GAATTGTCTTAATGTATTATCTCAACATTCAAACATTCTTTAATAAGCCGGATGAAGACCTTAGATTGATACTTCTGGAGGCTTCTGAATCACCTCCTGATGAGGTATAAATTTGTAATGGGGGGCTTGTTCAGAAAAAAACAACTCCCAATCTCTGTATTTATGGAGATTGGGAGCAATATTTCATGTTTAGCGGACAGTAATATTTGAAAAAAGGAATTTTAACTCACGACGTTGTTGAAATTTCATCGTGTAGTTTTTCAAACAATATCACGATGTTGTTATATCTACATCGGGAGAGATTTTCAGCAACTAGTACAAAAAATCAGCAAGAACATTTATATTCCTGCTGATTTCCATATAAAAAGACTATTTTATAATGGTTTAGAAAAAAAATTATCCGTTTATCTTTTCTTCTACCATCTTCAAAAGAACTTGTTCTTCTTCGATAGATGCTTTTTCTATTTTTGCTGCTTCAGCAAGTATTGCATCAACTACAGCTTTATCTTTAAGACTTGAAGCATTGATTTTTACGTTAAGGTGAGCACCAATCACAGCCGAACGAGCACATAAAGCACCTACTCCTGCATCAGTAACACTATTGGGGTTTCCAATCTCAACCATAGCACGTACTACTTCAAACGCTTCGAAAGCTTTCTTCATAGTTTTGAAAGGAACTTCGGTTGCATAACGTGTAGCATCTTGTATAGCTTGGGTGCGTGTGGCTTTTTCTTCTTCAGTTTTCTTTGGCAATCCAAACGCATTCATAATAAGATTGAAAGCATTGGTATCTTCGTCAACCAAGTGAAGAAGTTCTTCTTTTATAGCTTGTCCTTTCTCTGCCCAATTTGAGAACTCTTCCCAACGATCGTCCCAACCCGGTTTGTGAGATGAAAGGTTTGCTACCATTGTAGCCAACGATGCTGCCAAAGCCCCCATATATGCTGATATCGATCCACCACCAGGTGCAGGACTTTCGCTTGCTGTCTCGTTTGCGAAACCGGTACAAGTCATATCCACCAAACGTTTTACGTTTTTATCTTCAAGCACATATTCTATAACTTTTTCTTGAGGGTCGAAAGGTTTCAAATCGTCCAATCCCATTGATTTAATAGCAATCTTTACTATTTCGTCTTCCGAAACGCCAAGCGAACGTTGTTGTTTTGCCAAGTAGTACTTACCGGCTTCCACCAACACCCTCTTAGGTATCAAACCTACTATTTCGCAACCTGTAACTCTCACGCCACGAGCAGCAGCCTTATTACATACTTCTTCGAAAGCTACGTGTACAGGAGTAGTAGTTATATTGGTGATATTCATAGATACTTGAGCTATACCATATTCTTCAATAAACCAACCAATAGCTTTGGTACCTTTCAAAGTACCGGGTATCATAATAGGTTTGCCATTTTCGTCTTTCATAGGTTTTCCTGTAACCTTGCCTCCTTCGCGTTGTGGACGACCTTTTTCTCTAACATCAAAAGCTATGGCATTGGCACGACGAGTAGAAGTTGTATTTAGATTATAATTAATAGCTACAAGAAAATCTCTTGCACCTACAGCAGTGGCTCCTGTTGTAGCTACGTGGTCTGTAAATTGACATGGACCAAAATCAGGTTTCCATTCTTCGGTACATATTCTTTCTTTCAATGCTTCGTATTCGCCTTGACGACAAGCAGCCAAATTTCTACGTTTAGGTTCGTATGCTGCATCTTCGTAGCAGAATACAGGTATATTAAGTTCATTGCCTATACGTTCGCCCAATTTGTGAGCATATTCCACCACTTCTTCCATTGTTATATTAGATACAGGAATTAGAGGACATACATCAGTAGCACCAAAACGAGGGTGATCGCCATGATGATTACGCATATCTATAAGTTCTGCAGCTTTTTTCACTACACGATAAGCAGCTTCGCATACAGGTTCGGGTTCTCCTACAAAGGTTATAACTGTACGATTGGTAGTAGCACCCGGATCTACATCTAATAGTTTTACACCTTCTACCTTTTCTATTTCAGCTGTTACCTGGTCTATTATGTTCCTATCGCGACCTTCACTTATATTAGGAACGCATTCAATTAATTTCTTCATTGTATTTAAATATTTAAATAATCATTTATATAAAACAAAAGCAACAACTTTCATTAGTATATGTAAGTTATTGCTTCTATCTTCGCCTTGTGCGGATGAAGGGACTCGAACCCCCACGCCTCTCGGCACTAGATCCTAAGTCTAGCGCGGCTACCAATTACGCCACATCCGCAGGTCTCATTTGCGAGTGCAAAGGTACTACTTTTTTTCGTATCTGCAAAACTTTTTTTTTACTTTTATTTTACATTGCTAATAATCAAAGTATTTATCTGTAAAAAAAATATTCTAACAGATGTTTTTCTAGTGTTTTTTTATTATTTTTTCTCTACAAAAATCAAATTTTGAGCTCTTCTTGCAAGAATTTTCCAGTATAACTTGCACTACATTTCACAACTTCTTCGGGTGTTCCTTGGCATACTACATTACCACCAGCCACTCCTCCTTCAGGTCCTATATCTATAATATGATCAGCTACCTTTATTACATCCATATTATGTTCTATCACCAAAACGGTGTTACCTTTATCCACCAACTTCTGTAATACTTCAAGCAATACTCTCACATCTTCAAAATGTAACCCTGTTGTAGGTTCGTCCAATATATATAATGTATTGCCTGTATCTCGTTTTGAGAGTTCTGTAGCTAATTTTACACGCTGTGCTTCTCCTCCTGACAATGTGGTAGACTGTTGTCCCAAAGTGATATAACCCAACCCCACATCTTTTATGGTCTGTATTTTCGACAATATTGATGGTACATTCTTAAAAAAATCCACAGCCTCATTTATAGTCATATCAAGCACATCACTTATCGACTTTCCTTTATATCTTATCTCCAATGTTTCGCGGTTATAACGCTTACCATTACATACTTCGCAATTTACATACACATCGGGCAAAAAGTTCATCTCTATAGTCCTAACCCCTGCCCCTTTGCAGTTTTCGCATCTTCCACCCGATACATTGAACGAAAAACGACCAGGTTTATAGCCACGTATTTTGGCACTTGGCAGCTGAGCATACAACTGGCGTATATCATCAAACACACCCACGTATGTAGCAGGATTAGAACGTGGTGTACGTCCTATAGGAGATTGATCTATCTCTATTACTTTATCTATATTATCTATACCCTCTATAGACTCGTATGGCAATGGACGTTTTTGTGCCCTATAAAAATGTTTATTTAAAATAGGATGTAAGGTTTCGTTAATTAACGATGATTTTCCACTACCCGAAACTCCTGTAACACAAACAAATACTCCCAATGGAATATCCAATGTTACATTCTTTAAATTATTACCTGTAGCTCCTTTAAGTATCAAATGTTTGCTTCCTTCTATCGAACGACGCACAGGTATTTCTATTCTACGCTTACCATTCAAATAGTCGCAAGTAATAGATTGCTGTTTCAAAAAATCTTTCAATCTACCGGCAGCCATCACTTTGCCGCCATGCACACCTGCACCTGGTCCTATATCTATTATATAATCAGCATTCAATATCATATCTTTATCGTGTTCTACCACTATCACAGAATTGCCTATATCTCTAAGTTTCTTCAACGAATCTATAAGACGCAAATTATCCCTCTGATGCAATCCTATGCTTGGCTCGTCTAATATATACAACACATTAACCAATTGCGACCCTATTTGTGTAGCCAAACGTATACGTTGCGATTCCCCTCCCGACAATGTTCTAGAACTTCGATTTAGCGACAAATATCCTATACCCACATCCAACAAAAAGCTCAACCTCTTGGTTATTTCGTTTATAATTTCGTGTGCCACCACCTTCTTTCTTTCATCTAATTTATCTTCTAATTGCATAAACCATTCGTAAAGCACACTCAAATTCATCGTTGCCAAATCCGATATATTCTTACCCTCAACAAAAAAATGCAACGATTCCTTCTTCAATCTCGCTCCGCCGCATTCGGGACAAGTAACAAGATTCATAAAACTATTGGCCCACTTTTGTATTCCTAGTGCACTATCATCAGAAGCCAAATCGCATATATAATTAACTATGCCCGGAAATCCGGCACTATCTTCTAACGAAATAAGAGAATTTTGCATACCAAACACCTCTGTGGTTCCGTACAGTATTGTGTTCATAGCTTCTTCTGAAATCGAAGATATTGGCTCATCAATAGTAAAACCATATCTTTCACCCATCTGTTCCAACTTTTTGTAAAAGTAGTGATTGTGACTATACTTTCCTAACACCTCAAAACCTCCATCACGAATACTTTTCGAAGTATCGGGTATTATCTTATTTATATCGATCTCAGCTACCTCTCCAAGACCATTACATTTCGAACAAGCTCCATATGGGGAGTTAAAAGAAAATGTATTCGGTTCAGGTTCGGGATACGATATTCCTGTTTCGGGGCACATAAGCAATTTACTGAAATAACGAATACTATTATCCGCCAAATCATTTATCATCAATATATTCTTTCCTTGTTTAAAAGCTGTCTTCACAGCTTCGATCAAACGTTTTTGCGACGATACACTTACTCTTACCTTATCTATAACCAATTCTATATCATGAATTTTGTATCTATCCAATTGCATTCCGTAAGTTATCTCACGCATTTCGCCATCTACCCTCACTCTTAAGAAACCTTTTTTGGCCACTTGCTCAAACAAATCACGATAATGTCCTTTACGACGTTTTACTAATGGAGCTAAAACCAGTATATCCTTACCATTATAATCGGCACTGATAAGTTCCACTATCTTGCTTTCGGAATACTTCACCATAGGCTTGCCACTTTCATACGAATAGGCATCACCTATACGGGCATATAGTAAACGTATAAAATCATATATCTCCGTTATAGTACCCACTGTAGAACGTGGATTTTTGTTTGTAGTCTTTTGCTCTATCGATATTACCGGACTTAAACCATTTATTTGATCGACATCGGGACGTTCCATATTACCTATGAAATGACGAGCATATGCCGAGAAAGTTTCCATATAACGTCGCTGGCCTTCGGCATATATAGTATCAAAAGCCAACGATGATTTACCACTGCCACTCAACCCAGTTATTACTACTAATTCCTTGCGTGGTATATCCAAGTCTATATTTTGAAGATTATGTTCGCGAGCCCCCAATATTTCCAGTTTCGACGTTTCCATAATTTAAGTCCTATTTATTTTATTTTTCTATTTTTATTCCCAATAATACACTCTTTTCACTCTCGACGATATCGAAGTCAATATTTCGTAAGGTATAGTATCCATATCAACAGCCATTTCGTTCAACATCGAATGATTATCAAATATCACCACATCATCAGTTTCGGCACATTCCACATCCGTTATATCAGCAAAACACATATCCATACATACTTTACCAACTATTGGCACCATTGTTCCGTTTATCATTACCTTTCCCACTCCGTTGCCCATCTTTCGCGACAAACCATCAGCATATCCTATCGGTATAACAGCAATTAGCGAATTGCGCTGTGCTGTCCAATTGCAATTATATCCCACTGTATCGCCTTTAGGTATCTTTTTTATCTGCGATATTTTTGTTTTCAATTTGCTTATAAGCGTAAGATGTTTTTGCACCTCTGGATCGGGTGCTACGCCATACAATCCTATCCCCAATCGCACCATATCCATCTCGGCTTCACCAAAACGCACTATACCCGACGAATTAAGTATATGACATAATATTTTGTCTTGTCCCTTTAGTGAAGCTTTCAATTCAGAACTCCATAGCTTAAATCTATTGATCTGCCCTAGTGTAAAAGCATCCATTGTTTCATCTTCGCTACATGCCAAATGCGAAAATATCGAACACACTTTCACAGATTTATTTTCATTCAATTTTTCTATCAGCAATGGTATATCATCTTCCACAAATCCCAACCTATGCATACCCGTATCCATTTCTATATGTATCTTTATCTTATCATCATTACCACAATACATTAGGGCCGTTTGAGTAAAATCATCTAATATCCTAAAACTATAAATAACGGGCTCTAAATTGTACTTTATTATATCATCAAAACTTTCTTCCTCCGGATTCATTACCATGATAGGCAAAGTGATTCCATTTTTTCTAAGTTCTACTCCCTCATCGCTATATGCCACTGTAAGGTAATCGACATTATTAAACTGCAATGTATTGGCTACCTCTACATTTCCTGCTCCATACGAAAAAGCTTTTACCATGGCCATTATCTTAGTATTGGCACTTATCCGCGAACGATAATAATTAAGATTGCCTACAAGAGCATTCAAATTCACTTCCATCACAGTTTGATGCGTTTTGCGTTGTAGCAACTTAGCTATACGCTCAAATTCAAACACTCGTGCTCCTTTCAACAATATCGTTTCGTTTTGGAAATTAGAAAAAAGATAGTGTTTCAAAAAATCGCCGGTAGTTTCGTAAAACGACGACTCTATAGCAAACTTATCTTTATTGCGACACAATGCACTACCTATACCTATAAACTTTGTAATATTACGTTGTTCAATAAGTTTTGCCACACCATCATACAACTCGGCATCTATTATCCCTGTTTGCATTATATCACTCATTACTAAAGTCTTCTTGAGATGTTGCTTTTCTTGTTGTATAAAATCCAATGCTATAACCAACGAATTCAAATCCAAACTATATCCATCGTTTATCAACAAACAATCATTGATAGCTTCTTTTAGTTCCAGCCTCATCTCTACCGAAACCAACTTGATGGTTCGTGCTGCTATTTCATCAAAATTATAGCCCCAATATAGCATCAAAGTAATGGCATGCATAGCATTTTCTATCGATGCTTTATCTGTAAAAGGTATCTCAATCTCGGCAGTTTGAGTATTATACTCTATCTCCAACATTGTCATATTTTCTTTATTCACAACCCTTTTCAGCCGCACCTCGGCATCTTCGTTGAATGCAGTCCACGTAAAACGTTTTATTTCTCTAAAAGCTTCTATACCCGAAAGCAGGCTATGTATCTCTTTGTGATCCAAACAATATATAAGCACATTGCAATGAGTGAACAGCTGTAATTTTTCGGCTATCTTTTGATTTCTTGTCAAAAAATGTTCATCATGAGCTTGCCCTATATTGGTAAATATTCCCACCGTAGGGTTTATCACTTTTTGAATGCGAACCATCTCCCCCACTTCCGATATTCCGGCCTCAAACACTCCCATACTATGCTCCTCGCTCATCTGCCACACAGAAAGTGGGACTCCTATCTGTGAATTATAACTTTTAGGACTCGACACTATGTTCTCATCACCTTCAAGTAATTGTACTATCCAATCCTTCACTATAGTTTTGCCATTACTTCCCGTTATACCAACCACCGGTATATCGTATTGCTCACGATGCCATGCCACAAGGCGTTGCAAGGCTATTATAGTATCTTTTACATAAAAGATATTTATGTCTTGCAAAAGAGATATTTTTGCTTCTATGTCTTCGTCCAACATTTCCGACACCACAAAATTACGAACACCTTTATCATACAACTCCGATATATATTTAGCTCCATTATTACGCTTAGTTTGTATGGCAAAAAACAAGGTCTTTACTCCCTCTGTAAGTTTACGACTATCTGTAAGCACTATCGAAAGAGGTGTGTCGTTGTTAGACACTTTAGCTTCCACAGGCTTTATTATATCCTTTATATCTATTGGATAATATATTTTCATACTCATTTGATTTATTCAATGTTACTCTGTCTACTATTGAAACTATCTACAATGTCATGTATTACGCTATCGTTCTCCATTTCGGGACAGATGGTGAATATGCTGTCTCCAAAAAATATTTCTTTTGTTCCAAAATAATTCCTAAGTTTATCATAAGCCTCTTCGCGTTTTCCCAATTTATAACTACATATTGCGGAATACAACATCATCTCATTTATATCTTCCACATACTGCACTGCATTATTTATCACTTTTGTTACCTTATCATAATCTTCTAACTTAATGTATATCTTTGCAAAATCTATCCAATAAAATATATTGTCTATTTGCAAATCCATAAACTTCTGAAAACACATATCCACCATATCATCTTTGCCAAAGTCGGCATATATCTCAACACTACCCATTATCAGTTCCAACGATTCGGGATTGGCATCAAATGCTCTATCCAAATATTCTTCTACCGAATTATAGTCGTCCAATTCAGAATATGATTTTGCCACTCCCAACCACGCAAACACATTATGAGGAACTATATATATTGCTTTTTTGTAATAGATAGCAGCCAATTCGTGATTTTTCATCAGTGAATAATTTTTACCTAAAAAATAAAATATCATCTCTTTTTCAGGACAATAATTAAGTGCTTCGTTCAATATAGATATAGCTTCTTGATATTTCTTCAACTCCGTGTAGCTATTGGCTTTGGCCGAATATGCTAGAAAGAATTTTTCGTCGATGGCTATCGCATAATCAAAGGCTTCGATGGCTTTTTCGTATAACTTCATGGTGGAATATCCCAAACCCAACGTAAACCAACCTTTTTTCGAATATGGATTGTCCGAAACATATTTCTGCAAAAATTTTACATTTTCATCGTAACGTCCCAAAGTTTCGTAGCACATCGATAAATCCAACACACTCGAATCGTTTTGAGGATTTTCTTTCAACACTTTATTGTAATACTCTATAGCCGTTTCGTATTCACCCAACTGCAGATATTCACCGGCTGTATTCTCGTAAATTGTTTCTAAATCATTGTCGCCATGAAACAATTGCTTATAATAGAATATTGCCTTTTCGTGCTCACATTTCTGACCATAAATAACGGCCATAGTATATTTAACATCATCGTTGTCAGGTTCCAATTGTTCCAACTCTTGCAACAATAGCAAGGCCTGGTCAAACCTTTCCATAATACCCAATAGCTGTGCTCTATGCAGTCTAATATTCACTGACTCGGGATATAGATTTTCGGCATAATTAACGCTTTCTTCCATCATCACCACATCGCCGGTTTCTAAATAAAAAGTAATAATTATCTCCAACTCGTCAAGGTCAAAGAACTTTGCACGATGCTCGGTAATGGTCAACTCAAACTGCTTCACCAAATACTCTACTTCTTCATTATACTCTTCAAAACGATTCATTCTCATAATTATATTTTTACTAATGAATATAGACAAAATATGTTGTAGTACAACACTTATCTTAACCTTTTCTTGTACCAAACATATACTATTTGTAATTTACAAAGATACGTTTTTTTTTCCTAACATATCTTCCTTGCACAACAAAATATCAACACACAATGTTTAATCTCTTCCGTTTAACATCTCATATAACCTTTTTGCATTTTTCAGCTCCGATGTAACAACATATATATCTTACTGCCATAACATACATGTATTATTTTGATTACAATATACATATTATTCGGTTGGGATATATATCTTATATATTGATGTAATATGATTGGTTTTATTTAAAAATCTTTCGTTCGTTAAGGGCTTTTTGAAATTTGCGGGCATTTTGCACGTGTTCGGCGTGGCTTATAGCAAAATTGTGATAACCCGAAAAATCTTCTTTGGCACAAAAGAACATATACTTGGTCTGC
>JAFWZP010000083.1 GCA_017522255.1 Bacteroidales bacterium
ATATCGAACAAAATGGAAAACATTATTTTACATCAATGTCTTATTCGGAGCCAGATACGGGACACAATTTTAATCTCGTCAATCTAAAAAAATTAGAGATAGATCCGTCATACAATGTAAATGATTTTAAAATAGTAGGAAAGGATTATGTTTATTTTTGCGGCGAGCATGTCTCTAATAATAGCTCTTATGGTTTTATAGGTTTTTTTGATTTGCAAGAACTACTGCAAGGTAATATGAATGCCGAAATAAAGATTCAAGATAATTTTGTTCAAAATGTTGTTTCCTATTATCCAATAAGAGTTGCGAATTTGACTAAAATGGAAGTGTTTTTTGAATCGAACCAATTTCATCTTGTTGCCATTGGGAATACGTCTAATTCGGTATCTTGTGTTTTTGAAATGGTAACAGATGTAGTTGGCGATATAAATGGGGCATGGCAATTTGGAATGACAAATTGTACTTCCGAAAAAATGAATGATATTGCCGTTACCGATAAATATGTTGTAACAGTGGGAACATGTTATTCTTATTCATACTCTACAATAAGGAGATATTTAAAGCAAGGTATCTTTTCCAATACAGTAGATTATGATATTGCTTATTTTTATCCACCAAACGAAAGTGCTTCTGCTACGGAGTATTTGGCAGATGATATGGATAATATTCTAATAACACCCATACAGGGTGATACCATAGCAATAGCATCATATTGGTACAATTCGGCAAATCAAACGCCACATCTCAACGGAGTATTAATAAGAATTTATGATATGTCATCTGCTCCGGCTCCTTTAATGTTGGCTTCTATGTCGATAAATCAAAGTTATTACAATGGAAAATGGGAACTTAAAGAATTTATGTATGATACCATTTTTCAAACATTTGCCTTGCTACAAAATATGGAAGAATCGCAAAGTCCCAATTCTTTGGTCAATTCGTTTTCTGTAATCGATTTGATTAATATGTCGATAGAAACGGTATCTTATCCGGGTATGGAATTTACATCTTTTGATAGATGTTTTGTTTCCGACTATAATATTCTTCTGGGGTATGATATAAATAAAAGATCAAAATTGCTATTTGCGGTGGACAAAATGAATGATTTCAATATTTGTTATGGTAATAATTTGAATTTGTCGACAAATTTTAAAAGTATTTACACGCATAAATTTGTTGATGAAGGTTTTTCTATTTATTGGGGAAACTTATCGTTTTATAATGAATATTTTATAGATTTTATTTCGCAATATATGGATGTGATATGTCGAATATAATGAAAAAGAAAGGGAAAAAGATGAAAAATATAGTTTTATTTTTGATAATATTTTGCAGTGTAAATGTTTATTCACAACAAACAATAGATACTTTGCACTTAAACATAAATGATAGGGATTCTATTTATTATTATGGCTGTTGGATAGATGGGAATGAAAATTATAATCCGGCGACTACAAAATTGGAATTCCGATTGGGATGTTTCGATCTGCCAAGAATATGTGCCAAACCTTTTTATGTAGAAGATTCTCTTATTGTCGTAGGTATAGCATCCGGTGGAGTGAGGTTGGTGTCGTATGTTCCAGAAACGCCTGATGATACACTTGCAGAGTATTTTCAATTGTACGAAGCTACCGACACAAGTTATGTAAAAGTGGCAGAAGCCAGGTGGGATACTCTAAGTTCCGTTGATAAGTGTTTCGAATTTATTTTTCATGAAGAACAGGGCTCGGGTATTCGTGATTATGCATGTATACCTGTATATGAAGCGTATTTCGATTCACCGGTAGTTGTTCGAGATTCGTTTTATGTTGCGTTTACTCAATATAATAATGGGCAATGGTTGGAATTAAATTCCTCCGGAAGCTATTACGTATATAATACAAAACCAACAAAAGTGGATATTGGTGCTATAATACTTCCGAAACCTATTGATCCCAAACTTATACCATGTATGCCTCATGTAAAAGTAAAATTTTTGCCGATAGAGGGAGATTATTATCAGACCAGATATCCTTGGATAGATACTACAATATGGTATACAGGATACGATCCTGAAGAATATCACCCAATCTTTCCAATCTTTGATACCACCGGTTACTACAGAGCCGACACTTGTACTGATGTTACTAATTTTGCTGTGCTTGGTACCGATAGTATATCGGCACTGCTTAGTTGGGACAGTACAGGAAACAGCATAGGCTGGGAGTTGGCCTACGGTCCTATAGGAACATTGCCCGACGGAGCAAACATATTGGAAATGAGTTCTACGGTTCATCGTCTTAGTGGTTTGGATTCGGGTACATGGTATGTGGCATACGTGCGAGCAAAATGCAACAATGGTGAATATAGCAATTGGAGCGACAGCATAGAGTTTTACATAACCGGAGATACCGTAAGCAGTCCAATAAGCATACAAACTACATTGCTCGAGAAGTATACACATCTTATGCCTAATCCTTCCAATGATGTTCTGACGATTTTCTCGTCCTTTTCGATGAAGCGAATAGAGGTATATTCTATGAATGGTGTTTTGGTTGAAAGTATGGATTGCGAAGGAGTGTCTACGCAACTTACAGTTGCCGAATATCCAAAGGGTGTGTATATAGTAAAAATATATACTCCCAAAGGAGTGGCAACAAAGAAATTAGTTGTGAATTGATGGGAGTTGCATAGGATATAGCAGCCAAATATCCCAATATTGTATTTCGAAAAAGGAAACTACACGAAGACAGTAGTGTTGTCTTTATTGTTGTTAATATTAAAAATATAAACATGAAAGTAAGTGTAAAGTACTTTATGATTTTGTTGTTCTTCTGCATGGTAGAATATACATACGGACAGAATGTGAATGTTTCACATCTTCTTTTGGAGAAAGATACCATAGGTAATA
>JAFWZP010000012.1 GCA_017522255.1 Bacteroidales bacterium
AAAAATACTTTTTTCATCTTTATTCTATTTATTAAAATTACTGAACATTATCTTTTAGTCGGTGGCTTTTGGCTTAGCCGGCATTATGCGACAAAAGGCAAAAGACGTAAGGCGAAAGAGATTTTAGTCTTATTACATCAGCCTTTAGGCAATAATTACCGGATATCAAAAAGCCAATTGCTAAAGTTGAATTAAAAATCATAATTTTCGCGATTACCCTTATCTTCGAATATAAAGATATTATCATTGGAATCTATCAGGTGAAGACGATTATTGACAATGGCAAATGGCAAATCAACCACATCTTTTGAAGATGTTGTTATAGTTATTTTACCACTATTGGTATTTGTTTTATAGGCAAACACTCCAATTTCGGTAGTTGCTTCCATATTGCTATCTATCTTATTATAAATATATTTACCACCTTCGATTGGAGAAATAAAATCCAATATTACCACCTCACCTTCTACAGGTAGAATATTCGACACGTTATCTGTATGTATATTTTCATAACGCCATACTTTGCCACTCACCAAGTCAGCATTACCTCTTTTTGTGGCAATACCGGTATACGTTCCGGTTTCTTTGTTGTAAATTATCGTTACATTGTATTGTTTTTCTCCCATTTCCATAGCCCAATCTTCTATCGTGGTTTTATTGGCAGTTTCGATTGTTTGTCTATCACTCTTACCCTTCGATTTGCTTGAATTGCCTATCTCTTCGAAAGATATTATTCGTCCTTGTTGTGCAAGTGCAACAAGCGATTTTATAAATGCTTGTTTTTCATCTTTCGAAATAAAAGTTTTCGAAGCCTCCTCTCCATCTATCCAATACATAATATCATTTTTTTGTGTTGGTGTAATTTCGTCTTCGTCTTTTTGGCACGAAACATTGATTGTCGCTAATGTTACAAACATTGCTAATAGTTTCAAAAGTGTTTTTTTCATTGTGTATAATTTATATTGCTGTTAATTAATTTATTTCGTTGTCTATATTTGGCAATATTTCCGGATTGCTTACTGCTTCTATAAAAAATCTATTCACTTTTCTATTCCGTTCTTTGGTATCAATATTATGAAATATTACTATCACTCCCACATTGTATTTGTACAGCAGAATGGATACCTCTTTGTAATCGTCGGGATTGTTTATCGCTCTAAACATTTTTTTTGTATTATTTTTATACACAAGTCGTTTGTATATTCCATTCATTTCGCTGCCATAATATCGAAATATGGTGTCTTTATCTAATCCCAAATTAAAATCTTCTGCAAGCCTTGCAGCATCTTCTTTTTCATTTGGCACAAGCATAGTAATATCCACCTTCACGCTATCGTATATAGGATAGTTCAGTATACACATGGCTGTAATGTCGGTGCGATATTCGTATTCCTTATACAATTTTGTTTGACCACACACCATTGTGGGCAACAACAATACAAAAGCCATAGCCAATAGTGCTGCAAAACGTATTGTATGTTTGTTTACTTGAGGTTTCATAATCATTATCATTGTTTATTACATTACTATTACTTGTGTCAGTACTTCCATCATGGTTTTTCTCGAACATTGCGAGCTGCAATAAGACACCACTTTGCCATCGGAGTTTGTTGTTTCGTTAGATGCAAGGTAATAGTCGGTTTGTGATATAGTTTCGATATTCAGTTGCGATGTAGTATCAACAAGTTCGTCGACAGGCATATCAATTGTTGCATTGGTTTCGACACTTGCATACTGCTGTGTCGGCACTTCGGTGGTAGTATTCTGCCCGGTTGCCGGTTGAATGGCTGTGAGGTGCTTCTTGCAAGCGTCGGCATCAAGTGTTTGCGGTGATTCTTTTTCTTTTACAGGATATTGATGTGCCGTAATGGGCATATCGGTGTTTTGAGCAGCCAATACCGTATTCGGTGATGATTGCAATACTTCGGTTGCAGGTGCAATAGATGCGGAGTTGATACTCATATACCACAAACCCACTACCAATGCAGCCACGCATGCCGCAGCCACAGCTATTTTGGTTACTGTTGCCCACCTCAACAATATATTCTTACGTTTGACAGCCTCTGCGTCCTTAGCACATTGCTCCAACTTTCTTTTGAATGCTTCACTATCTTGTTTGCAATAATAAAGTATACCAAACCCTTGCAACAAAGGTGCATGATCCTTAAACTTATCGGGTATCGGATAGGTATTCAAAAAGTAATCATACAACCTGCGTATCTCTTCGGGCGAGAGGTCAACTGAATAAAAGCGTTTCAATAATTTTTCTATTTCTTTCTCTTCGTTATTCATAACACACTTCATTATTTATTACTATGGTTTTTATTTTCTTTATCGATTCGTTTAGTATTTTTTTTACTTCCTTTGGCGAAAGTTTCATCAGCTTTGCAATATCATTGACCGACATATTACCACAAAAATACATTTCCACCAAGGCTTTGTCTTTGCCATCTAATTTATCCATAGCGTCCGAAACCACTACCCACCTTGCATTGTATACTTCGTAGTCGCTATCATTGCTATCGTCGGTCATAAACATTGCCATATCTATGTCTACAAATAGTTTTGCTTCGGCACTATTGCTTTTCTGCAATTTTATAGCACTGTTCACCACACTTTTGTAGATATACGACTCTATATTGTTTACATTCCGTTTAAGCGTTCGGCGGTGTTTCCAAAACATTTCTATCACATCTTGAACCAAGTCTTTCGAACTCTCGTAATCGTGCAGTATAGACATTGCGGCACTAATCATCTTAGGCTGCAACAATACTATGATGTTTTTTATGTTTTCGTCGTATCTCGTCATTCTGTATATATGTTTTATTATTTCGTAGTTCGAAAGAAACATTTCGCTTTCGTCGATAATTCAATCTGCAAAATTAGTCACCTTCTATATATATAGAGTCTATTAACATCGAACGGCTACAAAAAAAAAAGCATTTTTTTCAACCGACTACAATTACAACAAAAATAATTACACTTGACAACAGCATAAAAAGAACATCAATCAAAAAGCTCAATACAAAACCGCAGTGCATTATTCCGGACTGCTACTTCCTATTCTTCAACTACATAACACAAAACATTAAATCAAAAAAAAGAATAGCATAACATTCGTAACAACATCTCGGAGATAACAAATAAAATATTTCTTTTATCAAGAAAAAAAATAAAAAAAATTTAGCTCGCATGAATTTTTAAGATTTAAAAATCACATTTTAACACCACAAAAAAGATAAAAAACGATATATCTTGGTGTAATTTCAAAAAAAATCTGCGTTCCAAATAAAGAGAAATAACGTAATGGGCAAAAATCAGTCAGTTATAATCTCACAAACAATATACGTGCTATAGACAAAGGTTGCTATCTGAACTTTAGCTTTTAGCCATTGACTTTTGGCTTAGCCGGCATTATGCGACAAAAGGCAAAAGAGACTTTAGTCTTATGACATCAGCCTTTAGGCAATAATTACCGAATATCAAAAAGCCAAATACTAAAGTTGAATTGCTATATATTAAAAAGCTAAGATGAAATATTTATCACTACAATCATAATCCTGCAAAAAACCAACGACCGATTTGAGTTGATCTCAAATCGGTCGTTAGAGAAAAAGATTACAGAAGTAATATCGATAAAGTTTGCATTCCGTAAATCACCGGCAAAGCAATTTTTAGAAGTCGCCTTTAATTAGAAACCGGACGTACTGTATGTCCACAACTTCTTCCGCTCCAGTCTACATTTTGTGAGCTTCGGTTGAAAAACAAATAATAAGCATCTTTCAGTTCGCTTCCGTATGGTTGAGAGCTCCAATAAAATCCGTATTCGCCAACCCAATTTGACGATGATTGAGTGTACAATCCTGCAGCCGGCAAGAATATGCTGTTGCCATTAGGACCTACCACCAAAGCACCAATATTGCCTTCCTGCATAGTCCAACGCCATGTACAACTATCTTTCAACTCACGCATCTCTTCAGGAGTAGGCATCCGCCATGTGCTACCCCATTTGGCTCGTGCCACATCGTATTTTGGATTTCCTTTTATATCATTAAGGTCGATGTTTAAAGAAGTGCAGTTTTCTTCGGTATATTCATTTTTTGTTACTATCTCGCCCCAAGCGTAATATTCGCCAAAATCCGATGGCTGAGAAGCTCCCATATTGGCTGTAGCCCATTTCACACTAAGACCCAAATCCACATAACCATAACCATTGATAAATCCCGACGGTGTTCTTCCACCGGTAGGCTCGGTGGTAGTAAAGTCTCGTTGCTCGCCATACGCCACACCACGTGCATTTACAGCGTATGCTCTTACATAGTACAATGTATTAGGCATAAGATTTTCGATATTCGAAGTATAACTTCCCAAGCCATCTCCATCTTCGGTAATATTGTTTTTTATTGTAGGATTGGGTTCGGTGGCATAACATACTCCGCGTTTTGTTACTGTATTTTCGCCATCGGCAGTAACATATCCTCCACAAGTGGCACTATTGCTACCCACTTCGGTAACATTATTGGTAAGCACTTTGGCTATAGTACCTTTTGGCAGTTCCAACTCTTCGGGTTCATCACCACAGCTTGCAAAAGCTATCACAGCAACACTAATCATCAGCCATAATTTTCTTTTTATCTGTTCTTTCATATCTGTATATTTTATTGTTTTGTTGTATTATTCTTATATCTTTTGTATTATCATTAGCGGTGCAAATTTACACATTTTATTCGAAACAATCTTTATCTGTATAAAGTTTTTTTTAAAACCAAATCGTTCATTAGAAACACACAAATAATATAAACACTATATATACAAAGTTTTGTGTCGAAGATTTTCTAACAACGGGTTTTAGGCAACTTCTAAAAATTCCGCGTTTCAGGCAAATAAAATAACTACTCGTTGTGATATGGTTCGTGATTCAATATAGTGAAAGCACGATAAAGCTGTTCCACAAAAAACAATCGTATCATCTGATGCGAAAAAGTCATTTGCGAAAGCGACAGTTTGTCGGTAGCTTTGTCGTAAACCTTTTGAGAAAAGCCGAAAGCCCCTCCCACCACAAACGCCAAATTACGTATACCCGAGTTCATTTGCTTTTGCAAGTATTTAGAAAAGCCTACTGATGTATGCTCTACAC
>JAFWZP010000084.1 GCA_017522255.1 Bacteroidales bacterium
GATGTTTCGTAATCTAAGCCTTCGATAGTGTAAGTAGGATTGTCGGTAACAGTTACTTTAGTACCATGGTCTTCGTCAACACCTTGCATACCGTAAGTCAATTCCCATTTGGTTTGACCGGCAGGAGCAGTCCACGATATAACGGCACTCGACGATGTGATGTTGTCGGCTGTCAGGTTGCTAACGCTTTCGCAAGTAGCGGTAGTGAATGTGTAAGCATCCGACCATTCGCTTGTTACTTCGGCACTGCAACGTCCTTGTACTCTTACTGTATAAGTCATGCCGGAATACAAGCCTGTAAGTTCTACCGATGTTGTAGTAGCAGTTACGGTTTGAATGTTATCGCCATAACCATATTCTACTGTCCATTCTGTTTGGTTGTTGGTAGGATCGGTCCAGCTTATAGTAGCCGAAGAGTAGGTGATGTTGGTAGCTGTTACGTTTGTAGGAGGCAAGCAAGGAAGTTCAGGAGTAGTTATAGTACTAGTTTTCCAAGCAGAGTATTCTCCTTCTTCGCATACAGCACGTAGGCGTACCATATAGTCAGTTTCAGGTGTCAATCCTGTTATGGTATACGATGTAACGTTGCTAACAGCTATAGTTTGACTCCATTCGTTTGCCGATGCTTCTTTGTATTCTATTTCGAAGTCGGTAGCTGTCGATGTCCAACTCAATGTAGCTGTTGTAGCATCATTTGTTACTGTCATTGTAGGAGTAGGACAATTAGAACCTGAGCTTATCAAGATATTGTCAATATGCAAATCGTTGTCGCCACCGTTAGTGCCGTTTGACGAGCCAACAGTGGATTCGGCATAGAATGCTATCTTAATAATATTACCTGAATATTGACTCAAGTCTATTGTAATTTGTTGTCCCGAAGTATATATACCGCGATATGAATAGTTGGCGTTTATAGTTGTGTCGTCGCTCCAAATGGTAGCGTTTTGTTGTAGCCAAGTGTTGCCGGTATCGGTCGATACTATCACCATAAATTTATCATCGTATGTATATTTATCTGCTTCTATAGTATCTCCGTTGCTATAGTCGGTTAATGCGAGGTCGAATGTTAATTGCGAAGCACCCACATTTGTTAGGTCTATTTCGGGAGTTACCAACCAATATTTGGTACTGGTACCCCATATATTCGCTTTTACGTGAGAACCTTGCAAACCATTGTTTGAAGTAGTATGTTCGAATCCTCCGTATGTTGTAGTGCTTGGAGAAGTTGTTGTATCGAATGCAATACCATTTAGTTTGCTCCAGCAATCATACAAGAATCCCGAAGCTGAAAAATCTTCGCCAAATGGAAGTTCTACAGGACCGCAAAGAGTTCTGGCTGTAGCAATATTGCTATAGTAGCTGCTGTCGTTGGCAGAGCATACTGCTTTTACGCGGAACGAGTATCCCGAACTTGGCGACAAGTTTGTAATAGTTGTAAATGTATCAGTAATACCATATACAGCATTCCATGCAGTTTCAGCACCGGTTTTGTATTCTACCACATAGTCGCCGGCATTGTTTGGATCGCTCCAGTTTAAGTCTACGCTTCTTTGTCCGGCATTGCCTGCTGTTAAGTTGCGTGGTTTGAAACAGCTTGGAGCGTAGTCTACAAATACATCATCAATAGACAAATAGTAATTATCGTAAGAACCACCTGTGTAGCAGAATGCTATGTAATAGTTGTTTCCTTGAAGAGTATCGAAGCTGAAGTAGTGTTCGATACTTGTAATAGTTGTAATTTGTTGATAAGTTTCCAAAGATATGAATGTAGCAGGATTGCTCGGGTCAGTCATAACACCAAGAGACAAAGTACCATTAGAACTACCTGTACCTTCGTTGCGATATGCAAATTCGATGTATAAAGAATCTATCGACACATCAAATTTTGGCAATACCGAGTATATAGGTGTAGTTCCGCTTGATTTAAAGAACAAACAATTTCCACTTACTGCATAGTCGCCATACGATGATAAGAAAGCTTGAGGATAATCACTTGAACTTGTACTCATATTTACGAAGTTCCAGCAGTCAGGCATTGTATGTTCGGGATACGAAGAAGGAGCACTTGAATAACTTGCTATATCTGTAGTATAGCTGTCGAAGTTTTCGGTATATGGAACAGCTACCGATACACATGCTGTTTTGAAGCTTGCTCTATACGACCAATAGCTGGTATCGTTGGCTGCACATATTGCTCTAACATATACATCATATCGTGTATTGGGTGTCAAGTTGGTGATGGTGGCAAATGTGTCTGTTGCAGTCATTACTTGATAAGTACCTACAGTGTCCAAACTGAAACCGGGTGCACCGTATGCTATTTCGAACATACCAGCATTGGAAGTGTAAGATACATCGGCTTGTGAGCTTGAAACATTGAATATGTTAACATTCTTTGGACGAGGGCATGTTGGCAACGGAAATACATTCAAGTTGTCGATATTAAGTTCGTAATAGTCGCCTTCAGGTGCCATTATTGCGATATGTCCGTTGGCTCCGGTATACGAATCGAATGCTATCTCAACTTGATTCCAACCTACATTGGCGGGAGTAATTTGTGCCACTTGTGTAAATGTAGCCACATTGCTCGGATCGGTCATAATACCAACAACAAGTTGATGTGCATAGTAGTTGTCCGGTTTATAAACAGCCATTTCAAGAATCAAGGTGTCTACAGGCAACGAGAATTTAGGCATAGCCAAATAAGAATAACCTGAATAGTCGGATTCCAAAAGAATAGAGTAAGGAGATGATAATGAAATGTAGCTATCTAAAGATACACCACCATAGTACATGGTTGTCATTGCTGCCCAACAGTCGGGAAGATTAGTCCATGTATCGAAGTTTTCAACAAATGGATAATCCGAAATTTCGGCACATAAAGTTGTAACCGATACTATTGCTTCTGCAGTTTCGGTTCCACACAACGAAACAACTCTAAATTCATAAGCAGTGTTTGGCATTAAGTTCGTAAACGAATAAGCAGTGTTTGTAACATTGGTAGCAGCCACTGTCCATACACTGTCGCCATCTAAACGGTAATCAACATTCCATGATGTTTCGGCATCGCCGGCTGTCCACATTATATCAATTTGGGTAGATGTAATATTTGAAACAATAACATTAGGTGCAGTACAAGTAGGAACAACAGTATCACAAATGACAAACTTCATATTATTTCTGTAGTCTGCAGTATAGCTTGAAGACGGAGGTATACTGAAATTATAATCGTTGGAATAACGTAATGTTTTTCCTGTCGAATTATGGGTTTTAAATTTGTATGTCATACCATTATAATTGCCGGAAAAGTCAACAATAGTTATCAATAGGTTGTCTGTACCATTGTAGTTGAAAGAAGTATTAAATTCGAATGTATTCCATCCTTGTTGTGTACAATTCAAACTACCACTATATACCAACTGAGCATTGGCTGTAGACTCCCACGACGATAAAGATGAAGAAGTAGTATGTCCTAAATAGATAGAAACATTTGTTTTAGCAGTCATTGCAGTAGTATTTGCATATTCAAATTGAATGCCGCTTATAGTGCCGGCACCATTCATTTCGTTAGCTAATACCAATTGTTGAGTATACGAGTTGTTATAGTAATTATCTACAGGAATTGTGTAGTTTTCGGAAGTAGTTGTATCACTAATTGTAATATCATAGGTTGTTGCACATTTGGTTGTGAAACTAATACTATCGAAAGCACCTTCAGAATCCGAACATTGAGCTTTTACTTTAACAACGTATTGAGTTGCCGGTGTCAATCCTGTCAAAAGAGAAGAGGTCTCGGTTGAGGTAACATAATCAATATTGCCAAACTCATCTATAATTTCTACTTGGTAAGAAGTAGGCGTATTTTGAGCATTTGTAAGATAATTCCAACTCAATAATGCCGAACGTGCACTAACATTAGAAGCTGCGAGATCAACAACTTCGGGGCAATCAGGTCTTCCTACGCAAGCCAACTTAAGCATTATACCATCATCATTGCTTTGATAATAATCGGAAGTAAGTTGAATTGTAAACGAACCGGAAGTGGAAACAATAGTATCAGTAATAGTATTAGTGCCGGTTATTTGCAAAATAGGAGTGCCAACTGTACCAACACCATCATAAATCTTAACATAATCGTAAGAGTTTTCAAGGTCGATAGTACCACCAACGATGGCTATCAACGAATCTTGAGAACCGGGATAAACAACCATGTATCCTGAAGCACTTGACGAATATGGGTTATTAAAACCGCCATCATCACATATTATTAGGTTACATCCTCTGACACTATCCATTCCTGTTGAAGGTATAGTATACAATCCGGGAACAGCAGAAATCGGACCTCTCCATTCGCTATATTCCCAACCACAAACAGTGCGAATATAGAAATCGTAAATTTCACCCGAAGTTAAGTTTTGTATTGTAACAGAGTCGCCACTAACACCTGTAACAGGTAGAATAGCGCCTATGCCTGTTTCGGTTATAGAATCGGGCATAAAACCATTTGGACCATATGCTATTTCCCACGAAGAATGAGTGTTGTCTTCGTCTATCCATTGTATTGTTGCGGCATCAAATGTAGTGTTTGTAGATGTAATACTTAGAGGTCTTGTACATACAGGTGCCAAGTCTACTACTACATTGTCTATGCTTAGGTAGTAGTTGTCATAGTCTCCTCCTGTATAGCGGAATGCTATATAATAATCACTACCTGTTATTGTATCGCTACTAAATAAGTATTCTACTTCGGTTAGACTTGTATTTCGTGTAAATACTTCTAATTCGCAGAATGTAGAATCGTTGGCAGGGTCGGTCATAACGCCTATTGCCAATGTTCCATTATAATTACTTGTACCTTCGTTGCGGTATGTAAATGATAGACGGAGGTCTTCGAGGTTCGAAGTAAATTGTGGCAATACTGCATACAGTGGAGTAGTGCTACTCGAACTAAAGAACAAACAATTTCCACTCACTGCGTAAGAAGTACTCGACGACAAGAATGCTTGTGGATAATTATTTGAACTTTGGCTCATATTTACAATATTCCAGCATGAAGGCAAAGTATGGTTAGGATATGAGGAAGGACTGCCGGCGCTGGTTGATATATCACTATTATAGCTATTGAAATCTTCTCTGTAAGCGTTTTCGGTAACGTCTATAGGATCGTTGCTACAAGCAGTGCGGAAATGTAATGGTCCTACCACAGAACTTGTTTCCGAACCACAATCGGTATAAACATATACATCGTATGAAGTTGTATGTGTTAAACCTGTAATTACAATACTGTCGCCATCATATCCTGTTTCTTGCATTCCTGTTCCTAATTGGAAATCCATAGGACCATATTCAGCAACAACAGTTCCTGACGTTGAGGTTGGCGTATAATATACCACAGCAGATTCATGATCTATGGCACGAGCCGACACATTGATAGGAGCAGGGCATGAGGGTATGTAATCTACCAATATCGCATCAATATAATAGGTCGAAGCAACATTATTTGGTGATAAGAATGTAATGTAGCTACCTTCGCCTTGGTATAATGATAATGGAATAATAAAGTCTTCCCAAACACCGGAATTTATACATCTAACAACAGATATTGTGTCGAAAGTAGACAAATCGTTAGGATTAGTCATCACGCCCACTATGAAAGGATAATCGGTAGAAGATGTTTTGTATAAACTGAACGATACTTGTAAGTCGGAAATGTATGAATCAAAAGCAGGTAGCGATATCCACGATGCAGATGTATTGTTGGAAGATATGTACACCGAATTGATACTATCTTTAGAGTAGTATGAACTAAATGATGGAACATAATAAGAATCAGTGCTTCCTAATGTGTAGCAATAATCACGATTCGACGATGTCCACGAAGTGAAACTTTCAAAATAAGGCAAATCGTTATCGGTTAAAGCTACACAGGCTGTGTGGAACTGTGCCGGTCCTACCCATATACTGCTGTCGCCATTGCAATATGCACGAACATACACCTCATAATTAGTGTTTGGAGATAAACTGTATAATTCAAGGCTGTCGGCTCCAAAAACTGTTTCGATGGCTCCCGTATCGGGTGTGAAACCCGGAGTGCCGTATGACACTTGAAATTCTGTGGCACCTGTATTTATCCATCTTACTATCGCCGATTCGCTACCGGTGGCTATTGCCGAAACTTCCATTGGAGCCGGTGCAGCAGGCAATGCTTCCACTGTTATATCGTCTAAATAAATGTTAGAGTATGACCATGAGTCGGGGCACAAAAATACAAAACGTCCGTTGTCGCCTTGGTAATGACCCAAAGGAAGTGTTATTTGTTGCCACGATGATGGCGTGTTTTCGAAAACACCAAGGGTGTCGAATGTGCTTATGTTGCCGTCTGCCGAAACAACACCCAACATAATAGGTACGTTATAGTAGCTAGAGGACGATCTTAAATAAAATGATATTTGAAGCTCGTTGATAGGAGTTTCAAAAACCGGCAATATCAAATAGTTATAAAAAGATGAATTATAAAAAGATATGGATTTAGAACCGGTATTTGCATAGGTGGAATTTACGGTAGGATAACTTGCATAATAAGAATCGGTACTTGTATTACCTTTCATAAAACAAGGGTCAATATAATCTGACGACCATGTTTCGAAACTTTCGGTAAATGGCAATACTGACTCATCATAAGCAACGCATGGTGTGTGGAACTGAGTGCCGTTTATTCTGCTTGTGTCGGTGGTAGAACAAAAACTTCTTACATATACGTCGTATGTTGCGTTAGATTGTAAGTTTACAAGGTTGTAAAAAGTGTCGTATACTACCTCTCTGTTTATTGCAGTGCCGGGAGTAAATCCTGCAGTGTCGTATTCTACAATCCATGCGGTAGCAGTACCATTTTCTTGCCACGAAATGGTTGCACTATTGTCCGTTAAATCGCTTACGAGGTTTAATGCCGGAGTAGGACAACTGATGACAGGAGCTACAAATTCGTAGTAGCGACTTGCTCCCGGCCATGCGCTTGTGCCGGCATTGGTCAAAGCTGTGTGATGTGTAGTAGTGTGTGTAGCGGGGTCGATTAATAAGAAATCGTTCTCGGAAACGCCCAAGCCTATTTGATAACTGCTTGGTGATGTGGTAGGTGCTGTAGAAGCGTATGCAAGAACTACTTTGTTGGAATCTTCGTGCAACTGCACTTGTACCAAAACTTCTGCAGCCATAGATGTGCTATACTGATGGGTGATTTTAAATTCAACCACCAATACGCGTTCCGGTTCTTGATTTACCAGCTGGTACTTAACATAACCATCTGAGCCTGTTGCTAAATCTTTTACCACTGCGGCTATTTTTGGGAAATAAGCACTGTTGAAATTGGCATCCTGCCACGCACTCGAATAGGCTTCAGGTCCCAAACGTAAGAAACCGTCTGTTGTTACTGAAAATTGTGAATAATACATTTCTCCAAATTGGAAATTGAAACCGATATTGAGTACAGAAGATACCTCTGTATCAATACCGGAACCATGCACTTGAGTTGCCGAAGCATCAAGTGGTATCCATTTGGAAGCATCTACACCTGTCCTGAAGGTGTAATCAGGCATAATAGCCTGTCCTCGCGTTGCCAACGGCAATAGCATTGCCACAAACAACATGATCGTAAATAACCTCTTCATAAAAAGTTTTTTTAATTGATAATTACTTTTAATTTATTAATTGTTTTTTTTGTTTTGTTTATTTATTTTTTTTGTATGAAAATAGGGTGCAAATATACGAAATATTTTCTATATAAATCTTAAATTACCTTTCAGACAACCGATCCTGTGAGCTATATTGTTGTTTACCTGATTGTTGTATTGTCATTTTTTTCATTATATGCTAGAAAATATATTTATTCCTATTTAACGAAACATCATCATTATCGTTTTTTTATCTCTCTTTTGCGATATAAAAATTCCCTCACGAGGGCGTTTGAACAACGTCGTGATGTAGCACAAAAATCCTCGCGAGGAAAATTTCACATCCTCGTGAGGAAAAATCGAAACAAAAAAAAACACACCGCCGAAAGGCGGTGTGTTTTTGGTTTTTTATGAGAAGTACTTTTTCTTACTTCACGATCAACTTGCGAGTAGCATTGAAGTTATCGTTGTAGATATGTACGAAGTAAGCACCCTTGGCAAGATTGCTAACGTCTATTGTTTTAACCAATTCGCCGTCGCAGTCTATTGTTTCGGTTACTATCATACGTCCGTTCATGTCGGCAACTGCAAACTCTACTTTACCATTTACACCTTCTACAGTTATTGTAGCTTGAGTGTTTGCAGGGTTAGGATAGATATTTACGTTAGTGTTGTCGGCGGCAGCAGTGTTGATGCCTACAGGACGAGTGGTGAAGCTGAGTTTTTGACTCCAAGCACTGTATATACCGTCGCCACATACTGCACGAACATATACGTCGTATGGTGTGTCGTAATCTAAGCCTTCGATAGTGAAAGTAGGATTAACGGTAACAGTTACTTTAGTACCATGTTCTTCGTCAACACCTTGCATACCGTAAGTCAATTCCCATTTGGTTTGACCGGCAGGAGCAGTCCACGATATAACGGCACTCGACGATGTGATGTTGTCGGCTGTCAAACCGCTAACCGATTCGCAAGTCGAAGTAGTGAATGTATAAGCATCCGACCATTCGCTGCAGATGTCAGATTCTACACTGCAGTATGTTCTTACACGTACTGTGTATTCGGTACTTGCATACAATCCTGTTAGGTCAACCGATGCTGAGGTTACAAATATTGTATCCCATGCGTTTTCATCATTACCATAACCGTATGCTACTTTCCAACCTTCTTGACCATTGGTTTGAGGAGTCCATGTTATAGTAGCCGAAGAGTAGGCTATGTTGGTAGCTGTTACGTTTGTAGGAGGCAAACATGGTAGATCTTCGGTAGCAAATGTTCCCATTGCCCAATTAGAGATAGTAGAATCGTCGCAATGTTTGCGTACACGATATTCGTAAGTAGTAAGTGGAGCCAAACCGGTAATAGTGTAAGTAGAAGCATTTAGTACTTGTGCTTCGGCACTCCATGCAGTTTCGTCGATAGCTTTGTATGCTACATCGTAGTTGCCTGCTTCGTTGAAAGTAAGTTCGGCAGTTGTAGAACCCGGAACTACAGTAACTGATGGAGGCATGCAACCTGTCATAGGAGCAAGTATCTGGAATTCGTCAACAGAAGCAGGAGGCTGTACACCTACGCTACCATCATTTTTCCAGCATAAGTAGATACGATAGTTTCCTGCAGCATAGTCTGCACCCGAAAGTATGATACGTTCAGTTACATATCCACTTGCGGCACCTTCGTCGTCGTATCTGTCTTGAAGTTCAGTAGCCAACAATGTAGCACCTACAGGGTCGGTAACCGAAGAAAGATTACCGGCAGCAGGAGCATCGGCAATAGGTCCTATATAAACTCTCATGTGGTCGAAAGTACCTTCACCGGCACATCTCCAACGGAAGTTGATTTCGAATGTATCGGTAGCAGCTATTGCAGGTAAGTAGAAGTCGCGGAATGCCCACGCCACAGAAGCAGAGGTTTCAGTATAAGCGTTTGGTTTGGTAGTAAAGTCGTTAGTAACATATAGCGATGCCGAACCACTATCAGCAGTAGCTGTACCAACACACCAACCATTAGTAGCATTGTCATTTACTATAGCCCATTGCGAAGTTTCGTTTTCGTTAGCTTCGAATCCACAATAGTAAGGAACTTGTGCCAATACTTGAGGAGTATAGAATTGGACAGTAGAGCTGAATATACTCATTTCGGTACCACATACAGATTTAACAGCCAACAAATAAGTGCCATTCGAAGCCAAATTCGTTAATGTTATAGAGTTCGAAGTTGTGTATATCGAATCGATAGTTTGTTGTTCTTCTCTTCTGTAGTATACATAATATCCCGAAGCCGAACCATTCCACGAAATATCTGCACTATTAGTAGTAAGGTTTGTAGCAGTAACGTTTGTAGGACGAGGACAAGAAGTGTAAACCATATTGATATCGTCTACAGCAGCAGGACCGCCAACAAAAGTACCCGCATGACTTTGGTTGAAGTAGTAGAATGCCAAACGTTTTATGCCTGATACAGCATCCAATTCTACAGCATATTCGTCATAAACGGTGTCTAAGCGAACAAACAATCCGTTGACGCGAGGAATATTGTTTACATGACCCCAAGGAGTATTCAATGCTGTAGCAGATGATTCAGCGTTCAACCATGGGTCAACAAGGAATAACATCAAACCATCATAGTTGCCATCGGTTCTACCACCGGCTTTTGCTTTGAATGTAACGGTGAAGTTAGTGTCGTTAGCACCAAAGTCGAAGTCGCGATAAGTAGTAGCGTTAACAATACCGTCTATAGTAGAGTTTGTAGCTCCTCCATCGGTCGAAACATATATAGCGTTCGAACCTTGAGCAGCAGTAGCAGTACCACGAGCCCAATTAGAAGTGGTATTTGAAGTTGTTGCCCAATTGCCCCATTCTGTAGCATTTTCGAAATCGTATGCATAAGGAACAGTAGCAGGAACTTGAGTAGTCCAACCCGATAATTTTCTTGTATATCTACTTTCGTCGGTAGCCGAGCAGTTAGATTTTACATAGAAGTCGTAGTGAGTAGTAGCTGTCAATCCGGTTATAGTGAATGGATTGGTGGTTGCTACAACTGTAGTGCCTGTACCTTGAACTTGTCCGGCAGGAACATATTCTATAGTCCAGCTTGTAGCATTGTTGCGTTCTGTCCATGCCAATTCTATCGATGTAGCAGTAGCATCTGTGATATGCAAATCTTGAGGACGCCAACAAGTTGGAATAACATCTACTTCTATTTCATCTATATAAAATGAAGAATACGAAGCTGTTTGAGGACATACCCAGAATACTATGTATTTACCATTACCTGTATAAGACGACAATTCCAATTCAGAAATTGCTACCCAGTCGGTGGTTGTTCTTTCTATAGTGTCAATGGCAACGAATGTAGCAGGGTTGTTAGGATCGGTAGCAACACCAACATACAAGCGTGCATCGTAGGTTGAACTAATAGTTCCTGCTTTTGTAACAAATGATAACATAAGGTCTGACATTTGATACATAGTAGAATCGATAGGAGGTAATGCCAAGTAGGTATATTGAGTACCACGATCTGCAGCAGCAGCGTATGCATACATATATTGGCATATAGTTGTTACACCATCGATACCTGCGGTACTGTTTATGTATGGATATGTGGTAGAATATCCACCACCACTCCAACATAGTGGGAAGTGAGGAACAGAGGTGCTGCTTCCTGTTTGATATCCGGTATAGTCTTCGTATAATGGGAATTCCATGGTGCCGCATAATGTAGCGAACGAAACAGGGAACGAAGCGTAGCTTGTGTCGGTAGCCGAGCACAACGCATATACATATACATCATAATATGTAGAGTGGTCCAAACCTTGTAATGTATGCGATTGAGATGTAGCATATTCCATAGTGCCTGTTCCTCTTACAAATCCGCGAGGACCGTATTCCACCATCCACGAACTAGCTATTGTATCGGTCCACGATATCATTGCCGAGTTAGTAGTTATAGTTGTAGGATCAACGGTTACGTTTGTAGGACGAGGACAAGAAGGTATAGGATATACTTCTACATTGTCAACATATACATAAGAAGTTGTTCCTTGAGGTGCTACTATAGCAATGTATCCATCTTCGCCGGTATAAGAACTTAAATTAAATTCAAACATTTGCCATTGAGATGTAGCCGAAGGATGTGCCACTCCGATAGGAGTAAATGAATAAATATCTTCGGGATCAGTCATAACACCTACCTGTACTTGATAAGCGGCAGAGGTGATATATGCTCCAAACGAAATCATCAATGTATCTGTAGGCAAATCGAATTTAGGCAATACCAATGCCGAGTAGTAACTCGAAGAACCATATATGTACACTGAATTGTTTGACGACATAGAATACGAAGCAGATACGTATGGATAGCGAGTGCTGCTGTAATTAGTCAAACGTCCCCAGCACATATTACCATATTCCGAAGAGCTACCTGTAGGCCAAGTATCGAAGTTTTCAGCAAATGGATATGTACTAACGTTAGAACAAGGAGTAGTAACATCGACAATAGTTGTACCGTTTTCGGTTCCACATAATGCCGAAACTCTGATTTGATAGTTGCTTGCACTTAATAGGTTGGTTAACGAGTAGGAAGTGTTGGTATAAGCCGCTGCAGCCATTGTCCATGTTGATTCTCCTGCCAAGCGGTATTCCACATCCCACGATGTTTCGCTACCGTTAGAAGCCCAGATAATATCTACTTGGGTAGGTTCTACATTTGTAACAACAACGTTAGGACCGGGACAAGTAATAGGAATAGTATTGTCGCAAGCCATAAACTTCATATTAGCACGATAGCTATATGCTGTTCTGCTTGTAGGAGGAACAGTCATAGGACTGTCAGTTTGGTAGTACAATGCTTTTCCGGTAGCACTATGTGTTCTAAATGTATAAGAACTACCATCGTAAGCATTGGATTGGTCTACTATAGTTATTACAATGTTGCTTGTTCCATCATAAATGAATGGGCTATTGAATGTAAATTCGTTCCATCCTTGCGAACAGTTCAAATTACCGGTGTAAACCAATTGAGCATCGGAAGTAGGATCCCATGCACTCGTAGTTAATGCAGTGGTACTACTATGATGCATATATATCGAAACATTATTCTTGTCAGTCATAGCAGTAGCGTATGCATATTCGAATTGAATACCACTGATAGTGGTAGCACCATTCATTTCGCTTGCCAACACAAGTTGTTGTGAATAACTATTTCCGTAGAAATTGTTTACAGGGATATAATACGAAGTAGAAGTTGTAGCATCAGTTATTGTGTCGGATTCTATATTTGCCCAACATAAAGTTGTGAAACTAATACTATCGAAAGCACTTTCGTTATCAGCACAAATATTCTTTATACGAACAGTGTAGCTGGAAGAAACATCCAATCCCGACAAGAAGTAGAACATATCAGTTGTTGTGATTGGGTCTACGTTTCCATTAGCATCAACAATTTCCAAATAGAACGATGGAGTATCTTCTGTTTCTATCAAACGTTCCCAAGTCAAGAATGCCGAACGGTATCCTATGTTGGTAACTGCGATATTTCCTACAGGGCTACAACGAGGAGCTTCTACACAAGACATCATAAGAGTGAAACCATCGTATACTCCACTACCATCGGAAGTAAATTGAATAGTCAACGGACCGGTTGTAGATCTGATAGTATCGCTGATAACAGCAGTACCCGATACACTGTATACAGGTTCGCTACTTATACCTACACCATCGTATACTTTTACATAGTCATAATTGTTTTCGGTATATATAGTACCGCCAACAATAGCAACCAACGAATCGGTAGAACCGGGATAAACAACCACATAACCATTGGCGGAATTGCCATAAATACCATCTATTCCACCCGGGTCGCATACTACAACGCTACAACCTGTAATAGTAGCCATACCCGATGCCGGAACATTTATAGAACCCGGAATAGCAACTACAGGACCTCTCCATGCACTATATTCGCCACCACAATTAGTGCGGATATAAAAATCGTATGCAGTACCGGGAATAAGATTTTGTACTGTAGTGCTATCGCCACTAAAACCTGTTACATTAGCAATAGCACCTATCATTGATTCATCGATCGCATCGGGATTGAACCCGTTAGGACCGTATGCAATATCCCATGCCAAGTGGGTTGCATCTTCGTCAAACCATTGTACTGTAACCTCATCGCTACCAGTATTGGTAACTTGTATGCTTTGAGGTCTTACACAAGTAGGAATATAATCTATTTTCAAATCATCAATATAAACATAGTTGTATCCTGTTGATGAAGGAGATGTAATAGGTATTGAAACTATAGCGATGTAAGTACCGGTGCTATCGGTAGGATAATTAGCCAAAGATACATCATATTCTTCCCATACATCTTCATCTGCGTAAGCTATAGTATCGATAGGATAGAAAGTGCCTACAAGATTTGCTGTATCGCCAACTACACCCACAATAACAGTTCCGGGATAGTTAGCACCCGCACTTGTTACCATCTTTTTGAAGCTGACTTGAAGCGAATTGACAGGTATGCTACCCGTAGAAGGAGTCACTATATAAGTATAAGGAGCATCAGGATTGCTGGATGTCTTGTAGGAATACATATACAACGAAGTCATACCCGAAGCATGTTGGCTTGCCGATATACTAGGATAAGAAGCATTGTATGTACTACCATGCAACCAACATTGAAGACCGCCATCGCTAGTAAAACCATAGCCATCGAAATTATCGAAGAAAGGTATTTCAAGTTCTTCACCACATTCGGTTCTAAACGATACTAAAACAGCATGACCGGTGGTGTCGGAACAGTCGGCACGTACATATACATCGTATCCGCTCGAAGCTGTAAGTCCATATAATGAATAAGTCGAAGTTGTAGTGTAATCGACAGTGCCTGTTCCGGGTTCGAAACCTGTAGGACCATATTCAACAATCCACGAAGAGTTGCTGTTGTCGGTCCATATTATATCAGCAGTGTTGGTAGTTATATTTGTTGCTGTTACTCCTACAGGAGCAGGGCATGTGCCAATTTCGCTTATGGTTAAATCGTCGATATATGCGTTGCAATATACTCCCGGAACAGTAGATATAGCAATATATGTACCACTACCGGTATATGCACTTAATGGTATTTCGAAATATTCCCATACTGAATTTTCGTGGCATTTAAGGATAGCAAGAGTATCGAAAGTAGATATAGAATCACGATTGGTCATAATACCAACCATAATAGGACTTTCGTAGGTTGTAGAATTACGATACATTTTGAAAGATAGCTGATAGTTGGCAAAGTCTTCTTGGAATTCAGGAAGTACCATTGCCGAAAAACCTGCATTGGTGCTATACATATACATAGATTTTGTGCCTGTGGCAGCATATGTAGAACTAACATAAGGATAAAGCGATGATGTGGTTACATTTGTATAACGTACCCAACACGGATCGATAATTGACGTTAGAGCCGATGAGGCAACGTAATCTTCGAAACTTTCAACCATAGGAATATTGTTTGCTGTTATACCTTCGCAATCTGTGTTGAAACGAATCGGTCCAACCCAATCGCTACTATCGGTACCACAATATGCACGCACATAAGCTTGATAATATTTGCCTGGCAACAAGTTCATAAATTCAACGCTGTCGCCAACAACATTTTCTACTATACCGGTACCTTGAGTGAATCCCAATGTGTCGTATTCTACTTGGTAGTCGCTAGCACCTGTCGAAGTCCATCTTATTGTAGCAGTGCTAGAGCCTGTACCATTTGCTGAAAGGTTGATAGGACGAGGACATGGAGGCATAAGTTCCACCGTTACATCGTCAATGTATGGTTGCGAAATTACACCGTTGGGCGATATTAAAGCTATACGACCATTGCGTCCTTGATATACGCTTAATGGAAATTCGAAAAATTCCCACACCGAAGTGGCAGAACAATTAACAACTGCAATAGTATCGAAGTCGTTCATATTGTTTGCTTCGGGCACAACAGCCACTATCAAAGGATAAGATGAAGAACTTGATCTCATCCAAAATGATACTTGAAGATCTGTAATAGGACGATCAAACTCAGGTAATACCATCCACGAAGCATAGCTTGCTGAAGAATACATATATACCGATTTGGAACCGGTATGACCATACGAGGTGCTGAACGAAGGATATGTAGTACTACCATCACTAGTACCTCTCAACCAACATTGATCCATTGTTGTTGTTGTCCAAGTGTCGAAACTTTCGAAAAGAGGAAGTGTAGAGTCTGCTAAAGGAGCACAATTTGTACGGAAAGTAAGTTTTCTGACACTGCTGCTGTCGTTAGCACCACACACAGCTCTAACGTATACATCATAAGAGGTAAGAGTTGTTAGTCCGTTTAACTGATACGAAGTGTCGTTAACAACAGTGGTAGTACCTGTTCCACGTGTAAATCCGGCGGAGCCATATTCAACTATCCATTGTGTGGCTAGTCCAATATTTTCCCATGTTATAGTAGCTTCGGCATCGGTTACACCTACTGCAGCCAAATTGACAGGAGCAATACATGTAATAACAGGTGCTACAAATTCGTAGTAGCGACTTGCTCCGGGCCAAACTGCATTGCTATTTGTTGTCGAATATGATGCAGTGTGATGAGTAGTAGTGTGTGTGCTTGGATCTATAATTAAAAAGTCGCTTTGGCTAATCCCTAAACCAATCTGATATGCATCAGGGTTGGTAGAAGGAGCTGTAGAAGAGTATACAATAATTACTTTGTTGGAATTTTCGTGTAATTGTACTTGCCAATTTACATCGGCAATGTTGGTTGACGTGTAATGGTGTCCGGTTTTATATTCAACCACCAAGGTTCGAGACGGAGCTTGTCCCACAATTTGGTATTTAATGTATCCACCGGTACAAGTTCCAAGGTCTTTTCCCACACCAATTATTTTGGGAAAATTGTTGGAAGAGTTAAACTTTGCATAGCTGCTGCTTGTACCCGCAGCCACTGGTCCTAAAGTAAAAAGGCCATTGGTGTTTACCGAAAATTGGTGATAATAGTCTTCACCAAATTGGAAGTTAAAACCAAAATCGACAACAGGAGATGCATAGTCGTCTTGCGCAGCTCCAAAAAGCTGGGTAGCTGTGGCATCTAATGTTATCCACTTGGTAGAATCTACACCTGTGCGGAAGGTGTAGGAAGGCATGATAGCCTGGCTCTGCGCTGCCCACGGCAATAGCATAGCCGCAAACAGCATAATTGTAAATAACTTCTTCATAAAAAAAGTTTTAGTTAATAAATAATGTGAATTTACATATATAATAGATTTGTTAATATGTTCGTAATCGTCGTCCATAATATGTGATATTTGTTATTTTTTGCGTTTTTGTGTTTAAATTAGTGGGACAAATATACACAATATTTTTATAATAGCAAAAAATATTTTAGTATTCGGGTATTGTTTGGGCTTTACATTGCTATTTACCACGATTTTGTGTGTTGAAAAATATTTTGAAGAGGAGCCTGCAAATGTAACATTATTGTAACAATAGTGCAGGGTTTATTTCATATTTTATGCGTCTATAATTTAAAAAAACTTATTGACAAACAATAATTTCTTATTATTTTTAGGTAATATATTATTGTGAAACGTACTGTGTCTTTGTTTTACCACGTTGTTCTTTTCCTTTTATGGCAATTTCTAAAAATTGCTTTGCAAGTGATTTACGGAATTTTGCTAGAAAGATTTCTACTTTCTTTTGATTGAGCATAGCGGGCTATGCGATTGAAAAAGAAATAGAAAGATTTCCGCAAAAAACGTAAAGCACGCAAAAGTTTAAAGAAGAATTCTTCTAATTTACTGAAACGTGGAATTTTTAGAAGTTGCCTTATGACTGCGAAACCGCACAATCACGCCCCATAACCCCTATGTTTAGGGGTCAAAACCATGTGGTTTACGGGTCGTAACTCCCATGGTTTTGGGTCGTAAGTATGGCACTTATAGGTTGCAAACCGCATACTAACAAAAAAGCACATCACCCAAAAAGATGATGTGCTTTTGCAACAGCCAATAGCTAAAAGCCAAAGGCTAAAAATTATCAGAGTTACTTCACAATAAGTTTGCGAGTAGTGTTGATGTTGTCGTTGTAGATATGTACGAAGTAAGCACCCTTAGCCAAGTTGCTAACGTCGATGGTTTTTACCAATTCGCCGTTGCAGTTGATGGTTTCGGTTACTATCATACGTCCGTTCATATCGGCCACTACAAATTCTACCTTGCCGTTTACGCCTTCTACAGCCACTGTAGCTTGAGTGTTGGCCGGGTTAGGATAGATGCTTACGCTTACGTTGTCGTTAGCAGCAGCGTCGATGCCTATGCCTTGGGTAGTGAATTGTAGTTTTTCGCTCCATGTGCTATATATGTTATCGCCACAAATGTTGCGAACATATACGTCATAAGTAGTTTCTTTTTCCAAACCTTCGATGGTGAAAGTAGGATTGTTTTCTACTAATATGAAGGTGCCGTTTTCTTCGTCAACGCCTTGTTCGCCGTAGCTTATTTGCCATTTGGTTTGACCTTCGGCAGCAGTCCACGATATAGTAGCTGACGAATCAGTAATGTTGGTAGCTGTAACATTGCTAACTACTTCGCAAGCATTGGTGTTGAAAGTGTATGCTTCGGACCATTCGCTGTAGCGGTCTTCGCCACACAATGCACGCACATATACATTGTAGGAGGTGGCGGCAAACAAACCTTCGAGAGTTACATTGTTGGCAGTAGCCATTATGGTGTCGTCGGTTCCATCGCCGGTGTATCTAACTTCCCATGCTGTTTCGTTGCCTTGTGCTGTCCAGCTTATGGTGGCCGATGTGTAAGTGATATCGGTAGCTGTTACATTGGTAGGCATCATACATGGAAGTTGGTCGGTGGTGAATGTTGTTTCGCTCCATACCGAGGTGTCGCCTTCGCCACATATAGCACGTACTCGTGCCATATATTCGGTTTCGGCAGTCAAGCCACTGATGGTATAAGAGGTAGCGTTGGTTACGTCGACAGGGGTGCTCCATTCGGTAGCGGTAGTTTCTTTGTATGCTACTTGGAAGTTGGTAGCTTCCGAAGTCCACGATAATACGGCATCGGTAGCAGTAGCTGTTACTGTTACTATAGGTGCTGAACAAGCTACACCGCCTGTTACCATAATATTATCTATATGCAAATCGTTGTCGGTATTTGGGTTGTCGCGTACTGTCGATTCGCCATAGAATGCTATTTTTATAGTGTTGCCTGCATATTGTGTCAACGGCAAAGTAACATGTACTCCTGTGCTAGGAATATTGTTGTATAACGAGTCGTATGTTCCTGTAGTGTCGCTTGCCCATATAAAGGCATCGTTTTCGGACCATGTAGCACCATTGTCGGTAGATATTGCAACTATAAAACGATCGTCGCTACTTGCAGCGGCAGAATTGCTGCTATAGTATTCGGTCAACGCTAAGTCGAATGATAGTTCAGCATTATTGATGTTGGTTAAATCTATTTCGGGTGTTACTACCGCATATTTTGAAGTATAGACTATGTTGAATTTGATATGAGGACCTTGCAAACCATTGTTTCTTGAGGTGCGTTCCCAACCACTGAAGGTGTTGTCACCGGTAGGATTGTTAAACAAATCGCCTTCCAATTTTGTCCAACAGTTGTAAGGATAATCGCTCGACGAGAAGTCTTCGGCAAATGGCAACGATACAGCACCGCAAAGTGTGGTAACATAAGTTATGTCGCTAAAGTTGCTTTCGTCGTTGGCTCCACATACTGCTTTTACACGGAAAGCATATTCGGTGCTACTTACAAGGTTGGTTATCATAGTAGTGGTGTCGCTTATGCCGGTTACTGTGGTCCATGTGCTATCGCTTAAGCGTTTGTATTCCACAGTGTAGGTACCGGCATCGTAAAGGTCGGTCCATTCAAGGCTTACAAATGTTTGTCCAATACTGTCGGCAACAAGGTTGGTAGGTTTCAAACATGTAGGTGTATAGTCTACATACACATCTTCGATACTTGCATAATAATTGTTGCTTGTGCCGCCGGTGTAGCGGAATGCTATGTAGTAGTTGTTGCCCGTAAACACGTCGGTGCCGAAGTTGTGTTCTACCGATGTAAGAGTAGTGTTTTGTGCAAATGTTTCTACTTCTACAAACGATGTAGGATCGGTTGGGTCGCTCATTACACCAAGCGATATAGTGCCATTGTTGGCAGATACACCTTCGTTGCAGTATGCAAAACTGATGTACAACGAATCTATTGCTACATCAAATTTTGGCAACACTGCATACAAAGGAGTGGTGCTGCTCGATCTGAAGAATAAGCAATTGCCGGTTCTTACATACGATGACAACGACGATAGGAATGCATTTGGATATTGATTAGATGCTACACTCATATTTACAAAGCTCCAACATGTAGGCAATGTGTGGTTAGGATATGTTCCCGGAATATTGTATCCCGATGTGGCAATATCGGTGCTATAGCTGTTAAAGTCTTCGGTATAAGGAACCGAAACGGTAGTGCATACTGTTTGGAACGACGACACATACGACCAATTGCTTGTGTCGGCACCATCGTTGCATATACCGCGTACATATACATCATATTTTGTTCCCGACATAAGGTTGGTAAGTGTTGTGGTATTAGAGGTGGCATGTGCTATTTGATATGCAGCAGTATTGTTAATATTGAATCCTGTAGGACCGTATGCTATATCAAATTCCGATGCCGACGAAGTCCATGCCAAATCAACTTGTGTGGTTTGAATGTTAGATGCCACAACATTGCTTGGACGAAGACAAGCAGGAATGCCTGTACATGCGTTGAACATCATATTGTTGCGGTAGTACGAGGTTGATGCCGACGAATATGAAGAAGACTCATATTTGCAGATAGATGTATTGTTGCCCGATTCGCCATGGTATTTAAAGTAGCCTGATGCAGGCACCGTGCTCAAACGTTCTATTGCTATCACCAAATTGCCTGTGCCTGAATATTGGAATGCATTGTCTAATGCTATGGTAGTCCATTCCGGATTAGAACTAAATTGAGTAGTGCCATTGTATACCAATGTCATTTGGTTTGCGGCTATACTATCGCCGGCTGAACTAAATTGCGACATATTGGTTTCGGACATATATACTTTGAATGTAATTGTCATTGGCGAACCACTTGCGTATTGCAACGAAATACTATTGATATTTCCGGAGTATATTCCTATGCGTTCCAAATCTTCTTGAGTGTATATTTGCCATGTTTTTGCACTATGATAATACGAACTTGCATAAAATGGCATAGTAGTTGCAGTACTTGTGCCATTGCCTACTACTCCTTCTACCAATGTAAGGTTGCCGCAGTCTTGTGGGGTGCTGAATGTTTCCAAATCGGACCATCCTGCAGAGCTGCCATCACAGATGTCTTTTACTGCATAGTAGTATTGTGTGTTTGGTGTTAGTCCGCTAAGGGTTGCCGATGTAGTATTACTGCTTACTGTGGTAGTACAGATGGCAGGGTCGAAGTTTGGTATAGTGGAGTATGCTACTACAAATGAATCAGCCGAGGCATTGTTCCATATAATATCAACCGATGTGGCAGTGATATTTGTGGCAGTGATATTGGTACTTGGGCGACAAGTAGGTGCTGTAACCGATACTTCATCGATAGAGAAATAGTAGGAGCTGCCACCATTTACATCGCCATATTTTATAGCTATATAGTATCCTGTTCCGCTAATACTATCGTTCCAAAAAGCATGGCTTGTTTCGGTCATGCCGGTTACACCTCTAAGGGTGTCTAATCCTATGAATGTAGAAGCGTCGGCAGGGTCGGTCATAACGCCTACAATAGCTTTTCCATATGTTGCACTTTCGTAGCGATAGCTGAATTCCAACAATAACGAATCGATAGGAGTGTTGAACAATGGAAGTACTGCATATCCGGCAGTGCTGGAGCTGCTCTTGAAGAACAAACTATTACCGCTAACATTATATCCACTATTAGCCGACAAGAATATGCGGGTGCCATTGCCCGGTGTTTGCGACATATTGAATATCCAGCATTCGGGCATTATGTGGTTTGGATATTGCGATGGTTCGTTTTCGCCTATTGATGTGCTTTCGTTGTCATAATTGTTGAAGTTGTTGCTATAAGGAACATCTATTCCCGAGCAGAGTGTTTTGAATGAGTATACATTCGACCATTCGCTCATTGTGTTGCTTCCGTTGCAATATGCCATCACGTATACATCATACAATGTGTTAGCGGTTAAACCGGTAAGTGTGATGTTGGTTTCGGAAGCATTTGTTAATTCGTAAGCGTTTACCGAATCCAAGCTAAAGCCATGAGGACCGTATGCTATGTCGTATACATCGGCATTGCCAGTCCACGACAAGTCGGCTTGACTGCTGCTTATGTTGGCTGCTGCCACTTCGGTTGGAGCAGAACATGAGGGCCTTTCCATTACTGTTATATCATCAATATAAAGCTCGTAGCAGTATACGTCTTTAACTACAAATGCCAAACGTACATTGCCTGTGAGCGAGGAAAGGTTTATTATATGTTCGGTATATTGGTCGCTTGTAATGTTTATTACGTCCGATACCGGCACAAAGGTTTCACTATCGTTGTTGCATGCATAGATGCGGAAGTTGGCAGGATAAGATGCACCATAGGCTTTTGCCCAAAAACGCAATTCTTCGTTGCCTGTAAGCTGCATTTCGGGTGTTATCATCCAATCGTTATGATCGGTAAACGTGGAAGTATAGTTGCCATAGAAGTATAATGCTTTGCTTCCGGTGCGTGCATCGTTTTCGTAGGTCCAATAGTACCAAGAATCACTACTGTCGATATTATTCCAGCACAAAGGACTGTCGTTGTTCCAAGTGCCGTCTAAGTTGGCTGTCCATGGGAATGAGGTTACAACACCGCAACTTGTAGTGAAACGGTAGTATGCCGAGTATTCCGAAGTGTCGCCGGCGCTACACAATGCTCTTACATAAAAATCATATTCGGAACTTGCATTCAATCCTTGAAGAGTATAAGGTTTTGCATTTGTCATAACAAATGTGCCTGTTCCCGTTGTAAAGCCGGCAGGACCATATTCTACTATCCAACTTGTAGCATTTCCTCTTTCGGTCCAATCCAATTGTGCCGAATTGGATGTTACATTTGATGCTGTTAGGTTTTCGGGTTTGCGACACATTGGTGCCAAATCCACAACTACGTCATCGATGCTAAAATAGTAGTTGTTGGAAGTTCCTCCTGAGTAGCGGAATGCTATATAGTAGCCTGTTCCGGTTATTGTGTCGTCGGCAAAGATATGTTCGATAGTTGTTTTTGATGTCGTTTTTGCAAACGTTTCCAACAAACAGAATGTAGCAGTGTCGTCAGGGTTGCTCATTATACCCAACGATAGTGTGCCATTTTCTTCTGATGTGCCTTCGTTGCGATATGTGAATGATAGACGTAATGCTTCGATATTAGAGGTGAATTGTGGTAATGCCATATACACCGATTTCGAAGTATGAGATGTTAGGAACAAACAATTGCCATCCACTGCATAGCTGGAAAAAGATGTTATGAATACTTTTGGTTGATCATTAGGATCTTGGCTCATATTCAAAATAGACCAGCAAGATGGTAATTCGTGGTTGGGGTAAGAGTTTGGTCTGTATGATCCGTTTGCGATATCGGTGTAGAAATTGAAATTTTCTACGTAGGCATTAGTTGTAACATCTATGGTGCAGCTTGTGCCTTGTGTGGTGCGGAAACTTACAGGTCCTATCCATTGGCTGGAGTCTTCGCCACATATCGAACGTATGTATGCACTATACATGGTCAAAGCATTCAATCCGGTGATAACAATACTATCAGCATTGGTTGGTAGTTGTGTGCCTTGGCCTAAAGCAAATCCCATAGGACCATATTCAACCACCATACTGCCGGTAGACATATTTTGCCACGAAACTACGGCTGATTGGTGATCAATAGCACGTGCCACTAAGTTGCGAGGATTAGGACATGCAGGTATTGGTTCTACAACTATATTGTCGATACCTGTGTACCATGCACTTGTTCCCAAGGGTGATAAGAATGTAATGTGTGTTCCATTGCCTTGATACGAAGACAGAGGAATAGAGATGTTTTCCCATTCGTCGTTGCCTGTATAGTAAATTGTGGTTATGCTGACGAAAGTGGAGAGGTCGTTAGGATTGCTCATCGCTCCCAATACAATCGGGCTCTCAGGATCGTAAGTAGTCATATCGAATGTTATCTGCAAAGTGTTCAATGATTGCTCGAATGCAGGTAGTGCCATCCACGATGCTACATCTTCATAATCGTAGAATTCCACATAAGCATCGTCATTCCATTCGTAAAATTCAGGAGCACTGCTTTCGTCAGAAGCTGTTAATGTAAAACAAGGATCGTTACCATTGTCGCCCCACGAGTCGAATGTTTCGGTGAAAGGTAGTTCACTTTCCGACAAAGGTTCGCAAAGGGTGTGGAATCTTGCAGGTCCTACCCATGAACTAAGGTCGGTGTCGGAACAATATGAACGAACATATACGTCGTATGTGTAGTTAGGTGCCAAATAAAGCAAATCTATACTGTCGGCATACACCACGTCTTGTATACCGGTGCCTAAAGTAAAGCCTGCTGTGTCGTATTCAATCACGAAAGTGGTTGCACCTGTTGAGGTCCAACTTATTTTGCCACTATCGTAGCCGGTGGCTATGGCTGTAAGGTCTAATGGACGAAGACATGTAGGTATTACTTCCAATCTTACGTTGTCGATATAATTTTGCGACGATACTCCGTCGGGTGATATGATGGCCAAACGTCCGCTACGGCCATTGTAGTTGGTTAGAGGTAATACAAATTCTTCCCATGTTTCGGCACCGCTGCATTGCATTGTAGCTATAGTGTCGTAATCTTCGGGGTGAAGAATGTTGGGTATAACACCTACTACTATCGGATAATCGGAATAAGTTGTGGTTTTCATAGCCCAAAACGATAGTTGCATGCTATCGATAGGAGTACTGAATTGTGGCAATATAAGCCATGCCGAGGAGGATGAGGTCGTAGATAAATACATCGATTTGTATCCTTCTTTGTAATAGGATGACGAAATGGATGGTGTGGTAGTGTTGTTATTGTTGCCTTTTAGGAAACAATTATAGTTGGTAACATCATTGCCGGGCCATGTTTCGAAGCCTTCGGTAAGAGGTAAATCGGAAGTGCTTAAAACGGAACATGAGGTTTGGAATTCTATGTAAATCCATGTCGAAGTGTTTTCACCACATACTGCTTGCAACGAAAATCTGTAGCGAGTGTTTGGTGTAAGTCCGCTAAGAGTAACGGTAGTATCGGTAGTGGTAGCTGTAAACGATTGTGTGCTTGCATTAGCAGTGTCGTATTTATATGTAAAATTCATACTGCTGTGTGTGTTCCATTTTAGTGTAGCTGACACATCGCTGATGCCTACCAATTGCAATCCCGAAGGTCTTGGGCACAACGATTGTTGTATCGAAATGTTGTCGATGGCAATAGGAGGAGTAGAACCACCATAGCTATCGTTTTTCCAAAATACAACTAATTTGTAAGTGTCGGCTGTGATTTCTAATTCTTCTACAGCGTTTGTCCTCCACATAAGAGGATTGTCGTCTGATACATTTACTGATAGTTTACCATCAGAACCATTAAGTGAAATCCATCCTGCAGGAGGTGTACTGGAATTTCCCGTTATTATGGTTGGTTCTGTAATGGAGGCACTGCTTGGTGCCAAAAATACGTAACCGGCATCCCAATTGCCTTCACCGGCACATCTCCAGTCGTAGCTAATATTGTACTGACCGTTAGCCGAAAAAATAATTTCGCGGTACGCCACCGAATAGCTTTCACTATTGGTAGTGTAGGCGTAACTGTTTTGATCGTTGTTGGTTACGTACAAACTATGTGTACCACCATTGTTAATGGCTGTGCCTATAACCAAATGGTTGGTGTAGGTGCCACTAACAAACGACCAATTTGCATTCTCCGTAGAGTCTTCAAACCCACAGTTGTAGGGAAGAGAGGCAGGAGAAATCTGTCCTTGTGCTACCCATGGCAATAGCATTGCCACAAATAGCAATAATGTAAAGAACTTTTTCATGTAAAAATTTTGATTAGTGATTAAAATTAAAAATTTATGATTAATATATTTGTTTTGCAATATATCCATAATTTTCATACGTGCTTTATACTTCGTTTTTGTTGTTATTTTCTTTGAATATTTTACCGGTTTTTATTGTTATTTATTTATCGAAAAACGATGCAAAGATACAAAATATTTCTCAATGAATGAGTGTTTTATATTTTTTTTGTATTTTGCGAATGTCTATATGTTTGATATGTTGTTTGATATGATTTGTTGATAGGCGTGTGCAATCTGCTGAATTGTGTTGTTTTTTGCATATATAATGTTGTTTTTTTCAGCGTTTTTTTACTGTTGTAGACAACAATATTTTTGGGGTGTAGATTGTCGTTTGCTAATAGGCGATTTCTAAAAATTGCATTGCAGGTGAGTGGTGTTTTATGGGTACGATATATTATACAACCGTAGAGACGCGCTGCGGCTCTCCAACTCCTATAATGAAGTGTTAAATAGAGCGTGCTTAAATCATAAAAATAGTGCTTGAATGTACATGGTAAAAATTTGTCATAAATCTGTCTTCCGAAAATTGGGTGGGTATAAATTTGCTCATGGGTGGGTATAAATCAAATTATGGGTGGGTGTAAATTCATTTATGGGTGGGTCTTTTTTAGTTGAATGGTACATGGGGTTTGATAGTAAGCTGTCGGTTGGTAGGTAATAGCTTGTATATTAGTTTATATTGTTTGCGATAGATGTGTTTTAGGGTTGGCGATGGCTAATGACTGAAGGAATGCTGCTATGGAGCCTAAAAACCAATGTTAATTGTTAAAACGTGGCGACTTAATAATTGTTATAATTGTTAAATGCTGATTTTTTGTGATGCCTGTATGTTACTCGTGCAATAGTGTTACAAAAGCATTGCGGGAGGTGCTTTTTTTAGAAATTGCCTTGTATGGAAGATAACTATATTTCTCTTCGAATAATGGTGTTGAAAAAATGAGTCGACCCCATAGATTAAAAAAAGCACACCATCATTCGATGATGTGCTTTTGTATAAAGACAATGTTGAATAAAAACTATTTCACAATCAACTTACGTGTAGCATTGAATTTGTCATTGTAAATGTATACAAAGTAAGCCCCTTTAGCCATGTTGCTAACGTCTATTGTTTTAACCAATTGGCCATCGCAGTTGATAGTTTCGGTTACTATCATTCTACCATTCATATCGGCTACAGCAAACTCTACCTTGCCATTTATGCCTTCTACAGTTATGGTGGCTTGTGAGTTGGCAGGGTTAGGATAGATGTTTACATTAGCGTTGTCGCCTTCGGCAGTGCTAATGCCTACTGTGGTAGTAAATTGGAATTTATTGCTCCAAGTACTATACACATCTTCAGCACATTTACTGCGAACGTATACATCGTAGGTTGTTCCCGATTCCAATCCTTCTATAGTGTAGGTAGGATTGCCTTCTACTACTACTTTGGTGCCATTTTCTTCGTCTACGCCTTGCATACCGTATGTTATTTCCCATTCGGTTTGTTCGGGTGTCGGTGTCCATGTTATAGTGGCTGTAGAAGAGGTTATTTCGGATGCCGTGATGTTGCTAACACCATCGCACGATGTGGTAGTAAAGGTTAACGCTTCGGACCAATCGCTATATACACCTACTGTTTGTTCGCAAATGCTTTGTACATATACGGTGTATTCTGTAGATGGATATAGGTTGGTTAGTGTTAACGATGTTTCGGTAACTGTTATTGTGTCCCAACCCGTGCCATAACCGTAGGCTATGCGGAAACCATCTTCTTCTTCGTTGTTGCTTTGCCACAATAGTTCTGCCGAGGTGTAGTTGATATTGCTTACCGATAGAGCAGTAGGTGTGGCACATGGGAATGCCGTGGTGATGGTGCGTGTGGTAGCCCAATCGGAATATGTAGTGCTGTCGCATATCTTTCTTATGCGGAAGTCGTAGCTTGTTTCGGGTAGTATGTTGTCAACAGTGTAGGTGTTGGCATTGGCAACAGCTACTTCGCTGCTCCAATCGTCGTCGGCAGTCTTTTTGTATGATACTTCGTAGTTGCCTACAATATCCCATGTAAGAATTGCCGATGTTCTGTCGGGCTGTGCTGCAAAGTTGCTCGGTGCCGAACAAGTCAATCCACACGATACAAATCGTATATTGTTGCGGTTCGACGATGTGGAACCCGAACCAGGCGATGCTATGTTTATTTGGTTGTCGTCGGTGTGGCGGTATAGTGCTTTGTTTCCTGTAGTAGTGTGTGTGTAGAAACGATTTACTTGGTAACTCGATACATAACTGCCGGTGTTGTCCATTATAGCTACCACTATATTGTCGGCTCCATTGTAGCTGAATGTCGAGTCGAATATTACTTCTACCCAATTACCACTTTGGCTGTTGTTCCAATTTATAGTGCCTGCATATACTTGTTGCAACAAGCTGTCGGCAAGCCATGCACTACCTGATGAAAATACGCTATCGGTAGTGTGTCCCATATATATGCTTATGTTGCGGCTTATGGGTTGGTCGTACATATATTGCAGTGCCAACGATGATATATCCATACCTGAACCTGTTTCGGATAATCCAATTTCTTGGGCAGTGTATATTTGTTGCGAGTAAGAATATGCATAATCGGTATAGAATGGTAAGTTGTAATTGCCATTTGTGCCGGTGCCTATAGTAGCTATTATTGGATCGTCGCATATACCGGTGGTTATTTGTATCTTTTGCCATTCTGATGCATCGTCGACACCGCACACTGCTCTTACATATACGTCATAGCTTGTTTGTGGCAATAGGTTGGTGATGGTGTGCGATGTGCTGCTAACTATATTGCTTGTTCCATTGCCGTGGGCAAAGCCGGTGGTGCCGTATTCTACTTCCCATTGTGTGGCATTGCCTATCTCGTTCCATGCTATGGTCGCTGTGCTGCTTGTTATTAAAGAGTCTCTTAAGTTTTGTACCATATAGCATGATACTTCGATACATTGCAATCGGAGGTCGAAACCGGCAAAGTTTAAACCATAGTCGGATCTGAAGAGCAAGGTGAGCGGTCCAATACTTGATGTGCAGTTTATTGTAGCGTTGTTTGACACGTAGACTATAGGTGTGCCTGTGGTGTCGGGACCATCAAATATTTTTAGATAGTCGGTTTGTTCGGATACCAATGTGCCGGACAACGACAATACATTACCTTCCGACGAAGGGTATATTACTACAAAACTGTTTGCTTGATTGGAGTAGTTGTTGTTTGCTCCACCGTCGTCGTAGATACGGGCATCGCATGCTACTATTGTATCGGCACCGTGTGTCGGCAATGTGTATACTCCCGGATATGTGGTAAGATGGCTTGCGCTCCAATCGCTACTGCCATTGCCGCATATCGAACGAACGTATACATCGTATACTGTATCGATAGAAAGATTTGTTATGGTGTAGGGGTGCGAAGTAACGTTGGTTATAATTCTGGCTTGGCTGCTTTCAGGGTCGAAACCGGTAGCACCATAGCAGATGTCCCATTGTGTGGCTGTGCCCATCTCGGTCCAGTCTACTTTTATGCCATTTTCTTCGAAACCATCGGATACTACATTGTTTGGCGAAACACATGTGGGTATGTAGTCTACCGTTATGTCGTCGATATAGTATGCAGGATACATTCCGGTGGGTACTCTTATGGCTATGTATCCATCGGCACCGGTATACGAGTCGAATTGTAATTGAGCAGATTGCCATACGTTGGAACTGCTTGGTGTGATGGTGCCTATAGTCGTAAAGGAGTTTGCACTATCAGGGTCGGTCATTATTCCTATGTTTATACCATGTGTAGCAGGACCTCCTGTTCTTTTTACATTGAGCGATATTTGTAGCGACTCTATCGAAGTGGCGAATTTGGGTAATACCACTATAGAATAATAACTTTCTCTACCTTGCATATATAACGAATTTGGCGATGAAGCCGATTGTGTGTTATTAGCATATACGTATGTTATAACTGATAAAGCATTAGTTAAACGGTTCCAACATTGAGGAAACTCACCATTAGAGCCGGTAGCCCAAGTATCGAAGTTTTCTACAAATGGCAGCTCGTCTATTTCGGCACAAGTGGTGGTAAATGATGTTATTCCCGAGGGGTCGCTCATAAAGTCGTCGCCACATACGCGGTATACATATACATCGTATTGTGTAAGTGCCGATAATCCACTTATGGTATAAGAAGTGTTTGATGTTGTGTCGAAGGTGCCTGTGCCTGCTTCAAAGCCATGTGCTCCGTATTCTACTGCATATAGCGAAGGTATGGAATCTATCCACGAAACAGAGGCAGTGCTTGATGTTATATTGCTTACACTGATGTTCGCAATACTTTCACAGTCGTAGTTCATTACGTTTACAATAACGTTGTCGATGTAACGATTGGCTGATGAACCGGCCGGCAACATTATGGCTATGTTGCCCGAAGGACCGCTGTATGTATCTAACGATACTTCGAAGTTTTCCCATACATTGTTGGTGGTAACATCAACCGACGATAGTGCTACAAATGTAGATACATCGGTTGGGTCGGTGATTACACCTACTTGTATTTGATGTTGAACGCCTGCAAGTTTTAATGCGCTGAACGACACTTTTAGTGTGTTGATGTCGGCATCAAACGATGGGAATATCAAAGTGGAATATACGGTAGCAGTGCTATATAGCCATATCGAATTGGAACCCGAAAGAGCTTGGTTAGTGGTAGCATTGGGATAAACAAATGAAGCGGAAGAATAGTTTGTTAAGCCTCCCCAACATTGGTCTACGGGTACATTGTTACCTGTAGCCCAAGTGTCGAAGTTTTCGGTGAATGGCAATTCCGATATAATTGAACATTCGGTTCGTGTCGACACTATGCTGCTTTCGCTTTCATTGCCACACAAAGCGGTGATGCGTATATCGTAAGCGGTGTTGTATGCCAAATCATATATAGTGTATGATGTGTTGGTTACTCCCGATGCTTCTAATATCCATTCGTTTTCGGTAGATTCTTTTATTTCGATGTCCCAGGCTGTTTCGTTGTAGCCCGGTGCCCATAGTAGTTCTATTTCGTTGCCTTCCACGTTGGCTATGTATACATCGGGTCTAACACATGTTACTGCTGTGTCGCATGGTATACCAAATATCATATTGTTGCGGAAACTTAGTACACCTTTAGAGCCTCCATACGATAGTAGCGATGTGGCCGGGTCGGGGTTTAACTCATCAGATTCGTAATATATAGATTTCGATGACGCACTATGGCATCTGAAGTTGCCGGCACGTGTAAAAATACCGGAATTATCGTCGATGGCTACCACTAGGTTGCTTGTGCCATTATAGTTGAATATCGAGTCGAAGACAATGGTGTTCCAACTACCGGGGACGATAGAGAAAGTACCACTATATACAAGTTTCAAACTATCTAATGGTATGTTTTGTACGTTGCCTGCAGTAGATGTGAATGTGCTTTGTGTGGTATGACCAAGATATACATTTATGTTTCTGTTTTGTGGTATTGTAGAAGTTGTGGAAGGTGCTTCTACCGATATGCTGGCTATTTGTGCCGATCCGTCAAATTCGGTGGCATCGTATATCTGTTGGCTGTAGCTATAGTATTTGCCAAGGCTTAGAGGTAATCTGCCATTAACGTTTGTGCCGCTTCCTATCGTGATGTCGCCACCTGCCAAGCATGGTGTTTCAAAGTTGATGCTGCTCCATGCTCCATTGTCGCCATTGTCGCAGTAGCTTCTTATTCGTAATATATACTTGTTTTGTGGGAGTAAATCTGATAATAGGTACTGTGGTTCGGTAGTGTATTCCGTTAGCATTACCATATTGGAAATGGAGTCGATCAATTCAAATTCATACATCGATGGAGCATCGCCCAAGTTTTGTATATACGACCATTCAACCATTGCTGATGTTCCTCTAAGGTTGGTGATGGCGATGTTTTGGACAGGAGCACATGTGGGACGGTCTACACAAGAAGTGTGTAGCTCGAAACCCGAATATGTGGTGCTATAGTTGGAGTAGAATTTGATAGTGATTGGTCCTGAAGTAGATGTTATTTGTGGTATTGTTACCGGTGTGTCGTTGTTGCCGGCATAGTTGCCTATTTCAGGAGCTGATGTTGATGTGCCATCGTAGAAAGTAAGTCTGCAATTGCTTTGGGCAGCCAATATTCCTGAAAGAGTTACTAACGAGTTTTGGTTTTCGGGATATACGGTTAACGTTGCATTACAACCATTGGAATAGTTGTTCATAACACCGCCATCGTCGTATATTGTCAATCCGCAAGAGGTTATGCTGGCGTTGCCGGAAGTTGCCATATTATAAGCACCGGGGTGTATAGTTACGGGTCCTGCCCATTGGCTATATTCTTCGTTGCTACAATAGGAGCGGATGTAGAAATCGTAAATAGTATCATCACTCAAGTCGTTTATAGTTAGTGTTGTAGTTGTAGTTGTAGCGTAACGAGCATCGGCAGGCGATACTAATGCATCCGGTGAAAAACCATGCGAAGCATACATTATTTCGTAAGATTCTGTTGTGGTGGAATTTTCTGTCCATTGTAGCGATACCGATGTGGCGGTATTAGCCGTAGATGTGAAGTTTTGTGGACGAAAACATGAGGGACAGCTTACATCGGCATAGCCTAACACCATTGCAGCGTTGCCCAAATCGCCGCTTTCCACGCTGTAGATAACATTGCCTTCGATGTCTACAATGTCGAAGTAACATTCGTTGTTGTCTCTTTCTCCGGGTTGCCATTCGATGCGAATGCTGTCGGGGCATACTTGTACGGTAACGCTGTTGAGAGAACCGCTTGCTACTGTTACAGAGTCGCGCAAGATGTTACCTTGATAAATTTTGACAAAAGCACCGCTACCCCAGCCATCGCCATAAGAGTCGCGTGCATTAACTGTGATGGAGCACATGCTTGCTCCATCGGCGCATTGTGCATGCACCTTGGTTGTAAATGGCAAGAATAGTGCCAAAAACAACAGAGTTGATAGAATTTTCTTCATTTTATTATTTATTATGTTCTTTAATTGTGTATAATTTGTGCTATTTTGGAACGTATAACTTGATGTTGCGTTTTTTATTGTTTGCTTATATGTGATTTATGTGTTTTTGTGATTTTTTGCGATAAACTGTTAATGTAGAGCAGAACCGGTATATAGGTCAAAAAAACGGCATCGTGATGAAGCAACAACTTCATCGAGACGTTGCACGAAAATCTTCGTGAGGAAAAATAAGCAACATCGTGAGGAAAAAACGAGATTTACTATCGCAATATGTAATGTTCTTTGTGTAGGCGTGGTAGGTATAGAGTTATGGCTATATAGTACATATCGATGGTAACTTTTACTTTGTTGTCTGCCTTGAATGTTTTATATTCTTGTTCGGTATTTTTGTTGCGGTGTTGCTTTTGCCATATCACTATGCTTTTGGAGTGTATTTTATCTTTTATGGTGTTCCATTCTTCTAACGAGGTTATTATCGCCATATCGATAGAAGAGGGTAGGGGTAAGGGTGGAGTTGCTATGTGGTGTTCATTCTTTAAAGCATTGTTTATTATGGTGTGTGTGCGAGTGTTGCTTGTCGATGATATATACACATTGGTTGGCTGGAAGGTGTTGGCAAACTTGTAAATTATTCTGTCGCTACGCTGTGGACGTTCTATCCCTATCTTTTTCTTCGATATGCTTGCATTTATTATTTCGCAGTATAGCTTAAAAATATATGGGCTATGTATGTTGTATTGTGTTTTGGATATTAGCAAATAGGTTAAGTATTTCATTTTTTTCGTTCTTCGATTAATATTAATGGCAATTTCTAAAAATTGCGTTGCAAGTGATTTGCGAATTTTTGACTTCATCGAAGTTGCTAACGCTCGAAAGAGCTAATGTTTTGTCATTGCTCTTTGCTCGCTTAATCACAACTTTACTAGAAAGATTTCGGTAAAAAAAATGCAAATCACGCAAAAGTTCTTTTATCTTCATGCAATGGTTCATTGAACGTGGAATTTTTAGAAATTGCCTAATATTAAAGAACGCAACGGCACTGAGAGCCGTGCGTTCTTTTCTTATATATCATTAGATGAGTAAAAATCTGTGTTGTGTGTTATCAATCCGGAGTATCGGTGAGGAAAGGAGTACCCATTACGATACATCCCGCACCGTTGATAATTGGTCTTATGGAACTAGCCGAAGAATCTTCGTTGTCGTCGACATCCTTGCCATATATAGCATAAGCAGGAGTGTTTTCAAGTTCTGCCATTCCACCAGGTGTTTTAAGCTTCTCCAGCATTTTGCGTATGCGACTTTCGCGATTCTTAGCTTCTGTTTCGCTTATACGTCCTAAATTAGACATATCTTTTATTTGTCCGTTAGCGTTTATCGAAGTGTTTCCTATTTCGCTATCGCTTGGCTGATGATGTTGAGGGGCAGTAGCAGTGTCTGCTTCGTTTTGAATACGAGGTTGTGCATCGGCTTGTTTTATAGCTATGTTATTTAGAGGATCTTCGACAACAATAGGATTAGACTTTTTTTCGATGTGTGTTACAGGGTCGTCATCGAGAGTGTGTATTTTTGGAGTTCCTTGTTGCGTAGTTTGTGTAGGCTGGACAAATGAAGTATCAGTATAAGAGCCTCCTCCTAATCCGGCAGGATTAAAGAAATCCATGCCTTCAGGTTTAGACACTATATGAGGCTCTTCTACATTTTTAGGTTCTTCGGTATTTGTTTTTGAGCTTTTTTCATCTTCGAAATTTGTCCTAGTGCCTGTTGGTCCTTCAATTTTTTTTGATTCAAAACCCGTGGCAATAAGAGTTATAGAAAGATTTTCGCCCAAGTTGTCGTCGGAACCCATACCCCATATAACATCGGTATCATCACCTGTAAGATTGTTGATATAGTTGGTTACATTGGTTATTTCGTCCATTCTTATTTCGTGCTCAGAGTCGTAAGAGAAGTATAGAAGAATATTTTTTGCACCCGATATATCGTTGTCGTTGAGTAGTACACTGGTTGAAGCAAGCTCAATAGCTTTATCGGCACGGTCTTCGCCTGAGGCAATGCCTACTCCCATAAGGGCTGTGCCTGAATTGGCCATAACGGTATTTACATCGCAGAAGTCTACGGCCACGTGTCCTTCTACAGTGATGATTTCGGCAATACCTTTGGCTGCTGTAAGCAATACATTGTCGGCTTCGGCAAAAGCTGCTCTCATTGTCATATTACCAAAATCACGTAATTTATCGTTGTTTATAATAATAATGGAATCGACATATTTGCGTAATTCATTGATACCTTCTTCGGCTTGTTTTTTGCGTTTTGGACCTTCGAATGAAAGAGGAAATGTAACAATGGCAACTACCAATATCTTATCAACATCGTCATCGATAGTTACTTGTTTGGCTATTTCGGCTACAACAGGTGCTGCTCCGGTGCCGGTGCCACCACCCATACCGGCTGCAATAAACAGCATCTTGGTATTTTTGGATATTGTTTCTTTTATTTCTTCGGCTTTTTCACATGCGTATTTCTTTGCTTTTTCAGGATTGTTGCCTGCTCCTAATCCCGGACCAAGTTGTATTTTGGTGGGAACCGGACTTTGATCTAGCGATTTTTTATCGGTGTTGCATACAATAAAGTCTACTCCCTTGATACCTTGACGATACATGTGGTTAACAGCGTTGCCACCACCACCACCTACGCCTATAACTTTTATATACGATGCTTCTTCCATCGGTGCATCAAAAATCATGCCGTTGTTGCCGTTTAGTATGTCTTCTTCCATGTGTATATATTTCTAAATGTTTGACAATAAAAAGATTGAGTTCTTTTATACCTATTCTATTCCGAGTGTAAAATTACATTTTATTTCGTTACCTAAAAAAAGCACTGAGTAGTAATTTTCAACACGTTGTTGTTAATTGACTTAATAGAGACTTTTTTTCGATATATTCGAGGCAACTTTCGTTAATTGTTTTTGTTTTGTAACTGACTGCAATTTTCGAAAGTTGCCGTTTGTTGAAATTTGTGTACTAACTATGTGATTTGCTCAACTCTTGTTTCTATTTTTCATCTTCTGTAAAGAAGTCTTTAAAGAAACCCGTTACGGCATCGACAAATCCTTTTCCCTTAGATGATTTTGTAACAGACTCTTGTTCCGGTTGTGTTTCCGATTCCGATGTTGTAATCTCTTTTTCTTCGGGTTTAACTTCTTCTGTTATTTTAACTTCTTCTTTTTCAATTTGAGAGCGTTTGTCTTTTATTCCATATAGTAGCAAACCTATGCCTGTTGCATACATAGGGTGTATGATTTCTTCGGGGCTATCGTCGACAAGATGTTCGTCAGGTAAACCTATACGAGTATCGGTGGCTGAAATAAAAGCAGCAAGTTTGTCGATATATGTTAGTTTTGCACCTCCACCTGTGAGCACTATGCCTCCTCTTAGTTTTGTGCATCCAGCCGAAGATATTTCGCTTGTGGCCATTTCTAAAATCATTTGAGTGCGAGCATTGATGATTTGTGCTAACATTTTCATCGATATTTCGCGAGCTGCTTGGTTGCGATAACCGGGTATAGATATTATATCGTCTTGTTTTACCATTTCGGGCAAGCATGAGCCGAATTTTATTTTTAATTGCTCGGCTTGTTTTCGCATTATGTTGCAAGTGCTTTCTACATCGGTGGTAATAAGGTTGCCGGCCATTGGTATAACAGATGTGTAGCGGATAACGCCTTCTTCGAATATTGCAATATCGGTTGTGCCCCCGCCAATGTCGACCAATGCTACTCCGGCTTCTTTGTCTCTATCGTCTAATACACTTTCGGCCGATGCAATAGGTTCCAATACCACTCCTTTAATCTTTAGATTAGCACGCTTAACACTCTCTTTTATATGCCATAGATTGTTGGTTTTTCCGGTAACGATAAGGAAATTGGCTTCCAAAGTATTGCCATATACTCCCACAGGGTTAACAGTTAGTTCTTCGCCATCTATGAAAAACGTTTGAGGCAAAACGTGTATTATTGTTTCACCCGGATCTAAAAGAGTATTGTATTGATTTTGTATAAGCTCTTCAATGTCCTTCTCTTCGGTTATTTTTGGACCTGGTTTTAATACTAAACTGCCTCTCGATTGTGTGCTACGTATGTGTTGGCCTGCTATGCCTACATATACTTCAGTTACTTCGTATTCGGCTTTGGCCGATGCTTCTTCAACAGCTTTTTTAATCGATTCGGCAGTGTCGTCGATATTTTTAACTACACCACGTTCAACACCTATCGATTCTGTTTTGCCAAAACCTAAGATTTTTATTTTTCCATTTTCTGTAGCTTGTCCTATAAAACATGCTATTTTTGTTGTTCCAATGTCGAGACCGACGATAATTTCATTACTCATAATTAATTATTTTTTAGTACACACAACTTGATTTTTATATTTCAGATTTAATTTTACGTATTTGTCCCAGCCTAAGTTTACAAATCCTTCTTTGTAAACGGCTAAGAGATTTTCGAATTTTTCATCGAGATTGTCGATGTCGCCCAATACTACAATGTGATTTCCCACCTTTGGTACCAATTCGATATCTCCGATTTGAGATATGTATATTTGGTCAAACAGATGTTTTAAAACATCATTGTCCAAAAGATATGATGTAAGTTTATATATTTTATAAATATCATTGTTTGTCATATCGGCAGTGTCGTTGACCAATGATATGTCTTTCTTTATTTTTCCTTTTATGTATCCACTGGCTAATATTACATTTTGGCTTCCCAAACTGCTTGTAGGCATATAGCAACCGTTGTTGTCGATATAAAATTGTTTTGAATTTTGCACAATACGAACAATAGGGGTGCGTTGCTCGGCGTGTATTTGGATTGTCCCTTTTACACTTATTGATATGTCGGAGTTGAATATATATGGATTTGAGTTAATTATTTTTTCTATCTCATTTTTGTCGATATCTTTTATTGTTATTAATTCGATGTTTGCTATTTCTGCTCGTAGTTTGTTTTCGATATTGTTTGCTGTTACTAATGTGTCGCGATTGTTATAGTCAATGGATATTTCTATTCCATTGATATTTGAATTATTTCGCGATATATTTGCAAATATAATTCCGACAATTACAAATATAATTGCCGTTATTTTATATGCTATTGAGTAACTGCGTCTTGTTTTCATGTTTATTGTATATTAAGTTCACTTAAAAAAGCTTCTTCTATTTTAGGCACTATCGCATCAATGTCGCCTGCTCCTAATGTGATTAGTACATCGGGTGAAAGAGCTATCAATACGTCAATAAGTTCGTCTTTTCCACACAAATATTTACTCATTTTGTTTATTTTGTGCAGTATTATTTTAGAAGACACTCCGGGTATGGGCTTTTCGCGTGCCGGATATATGTCGAGTAGTATTATTTCGTCCAAAGGCATGAGACTATCGGCAAATTCTTGAGCAAAGTCTTGTGTGCGTGTGTAGAGGTGCGGTTGAAATACTCCTACTATGCGTTTTTGAGGATATAGTGTTTTTAGCGATTTTATAACCGTGGATAGTTCTTGTGGATGATGTGCGTAGTCATCGATAAAAACAAAATTATTGGTTTTTATTCGATAGTCGAATCTGCGTTTTATGCCTTTAAACGTTTTTAAAGCATGGCGTAGTTCGTGTTCGGTTACACCACATTGAAGTGCTACTGCCGATGCTGCTATTGCATTTTCTATATTGTATAGTGGAGCACCCATAAGTTCTATGTCGTAATATACATGCGTAGGGGTGTGTAGGTCGAAATAGTAGTTGCCTTTGTATATACGTACATTCCACGCATAGTATTCCGATTCTATATTGTCGAATGAATAACGTTCAACGGCTATATCTTCGTTTATTTCTAAGTCAATATTTTGTTTAAGAAATAGTTTGCCATTACTTTTTGTTTGATTGCCATATTGTTTGAAGGCTTCAATAAGGTTTTTATGAGTTTGGTATATATCTAAGTGATCAGGGTCAGTAGCTGTTATTATAGAGTATGTGGGGTAAAGTTGATGAAACGAGCGGTCGTATTCATCGGCTTCCACAACTATATATTCACTTTGTGCATTAATGATAACATTACTATCGAAGTTTTTGACGATGCCTCCCAAAAATGCAGAACATCCAACCTTGCTTTTGCTTAATATGTACGCGATCATTCCCGATGTAGTGGTTTTGCCATGACTGCCGGCAACGGCTATACATTTTTTATTGGCTGTTATTTCTCCCAACACTTGAGCACGCTTTTTTATTGGTATATTCTTGGTTATTATGTAAACATATTCTTCGTTATCGGTAGGTATGGCAGGTGTGTATATCACCATATCAACATCTTTTGGTATAAGTTCGATGTTGGGGATATAATGTATAGCAATACCTTCGGCTTCGAGTTGTTTTGTCAGAGCCGTAGTTGTTCGGTCGTAGCCACTTACTTTGTGTCCCATGGCGTTAAAGTATCGAGCTATGGCACTCATGCCTATTCCTCCAATTCCTAAGAAGTAATATGTTTTTTTGTTTTCCATTATCGTACAAGTGTGTTTTTTATCTTTGTTTTAATAATGTTTTCTATTTCGTCAACTATCTTGTTTGCAGCATTTCGTACACCCATAGCACTGCAGGCTTGGCTTAGTGTTTGTTGTTTGTTGTTGTCGTTTATGAGCTCTGTTAGTGTAGGTATAAGCATAGTGTTGGCATCTTTGTCAGGTACTATAAGGGCTGCTCCTTTGTTTACCAATGCCATTGCATTTTTTGTTTGATGATCTTCCGATACGTTTGGAGATGGTATCAATATCGTTGGCTTACCTACTAAGCATAGTTCTGATATAGCTATAGCACCTGCTCTTGATATTATGCAGTCTGCTATAGTGTAGGCTTTGTCCATGGAAGATATAAATTCAAATACTTTTATATGTTCTTCAGCATTGGCTTGTTTTACTGATTCTATTGCAGTTTGGTAATACCATTTGCCGGTTTGCCATATAAGTTGAATATCGTTATTTTTGAAGAAGTCAATGTTTGCATTTATGGCTTCGTTGATAGTGCGTGCTCCCAAACTGCCTCCTACTGATAGTATTGTCTTTTTCGAAGAATTGAATTTAAAGTATTCGTAGCTTTCTTCCTTGGTTGCGTTGATATATTCGATGCTTTTTCTCACAGGATTGCCTGTAAATATTATTTTTTCTTTTGGGAAGAAACGATCGAGACCTTCGTAAGCTACGCATATTTTTGTAGCTTTTTGTGCAAGCATTTTATTTGTAAGTCCCGGATATGAATTTTGCTCTTGCAGTATGGTGGAATATCCCAATTTTGTAGCCATCTTAAGAGTTGGAGCACTAGCATATCCTCCTACACCTATCACAATGTCGGGGTTGAATTGCTTTATAATCTTTTTTGCCTTAAGTTGACTTTTGATTAGCTTGAACGGCAATGCCAAATTTTTTAAAGTAAGTTTACGTTGCAACCCTACTATAGGCAATCCTTCTATAGGGTAGCCTGCTGCCGGCACCTTTTCCATTTCCATTTTTCCGATGGCTCCTATAAAAAGAATATCCGATTCGGGGTATCTGTCTTTTATGGCATTGGCTATTGCTAATGCAGGGAATATGTGTCCGCCTGTTCCTCCTCCGCTAATTATTGCTTTCATATTTTATTGGTTTTTGTCGTTGTCGTTAATATTTTCTTCTGTTTCTTCTTCCAAAGCTTTATTATTTTTATTCAATAGTTTGTTTGAGTGTGCTATTGATTGTATTACACCCACTGCACATCCTGATAGTAGGTACGATGTGCCTCCGTAGCTTATAAAAGGTAGTGTCTGTCCGGTTACCGGCAAGTAGCCTACTGCTACACCCATGTTTATGAGTGCTTGTAAATATATGCTTAATCCTAATCCAGACACTGTGAGTATCTTAAATAGATTGTTGCTCTTGCCAGCTATTACAACACATCTATAAAATAGTATTGTATATAACAATAGTATTAGTAATCCTCCAATAGAACCCAATTCTTCGATAATTATAGCATATATGAAGTCGTTGTGAGATTCGCTTAATAGTCGTCCTTGTATAGTACTGCCCGGGTGGTTCCCGGTAAGCCCTCCCATTGCAATAGCTCTAAGAGCAATGTTTCGTTGTGTGTTTGCTTCAAGATCATCATTTAGCCATTCAGATATGCGTCCTCCCCATGTGGCAGTACGCATCACTTCGTCTTTTTTAAGTGTCCCAGTTCCATATTGTTCGCCAAGTGTGTTAAGCCCTATTACAAAAATTGTAGCAGCTATTCCTGCCAATATGATCCAATATTTTTTGTTTATATTGCCCAAAAACATCATTATAAAACAACAAACAGCTATAATGCCCGCTGTAGATAAGTTTTGCGGAAAAATGGGACAAGCCACTAGGGCTATAATGCCGAGTGCTATCCAAAAGGTCTTTTTTTCTTTTATAGTATCTTGAGAATTTGCCAAAAATCGAGCCATGAATAAGATGAGTAGATATTTGGCTATTTCGGATGGCTGAAGCTGTCCTAAAAAAGGTATTTCTATCCACCGTCCTGCTGCTTTGCTGCTATAGCCAGATATGTATAAAATCAATGCAGCCGCAAGTAAAATTATAGAAATGATGTATCCGACCGGTGCTAATTGTTCAAATTTTTGGTAGTTGATATGCGAAATAAAAACAATAACTAAGTAGGTAGCACAAATAATGGCAAAATGCTTAAATAACAGAAAAAATGTGCTTAAATCTATATTCTGAGCAAATTTTCCAGTGTCGTAAGCAAATTTCCCTATCGAACTATATACTTCTATCAACGAAATCAAACTAAGTAGTATAAGTACTACCCATATTATTTTATCGCCTCGTATAAAGCTTTTTGCATTTTTCATTGCGGCTATATTCTATGTTTTTATAAGTCGTAAACCTCGCGTTGAAATTCTTCGCCTTGTTCTTTCATAGGTATGCCATTTTCGCATGCCGGCGAGAATAGAACTGTTGCATTTTCAATATCAGAATACAACGCTATATTAACGGCTTCTTTTATCGATTTTACATCGGTTATTGTCGGTATTATTCCCGAAAATACATCATGCAAACGACTATTGTCGTTGCCTAAACAGATAAGCATGCGTATTTTGCGTAGAGCCAAAGGTATAAGGGTCGTGAAGTCTGTGGTATTGTTGTCGCCATTGGCTATCCAAATAACAGCTTTGTCCATTGTTTCGAGTGAATACCAAGTAGCATTAGGTGTGCGCGATATGGCATCGTTGATAAATTCCATACCATGTATGCGTGCTGTAAATTGTAAACGATATGGTTCTTCGTCAAAATGTAAAAAGCAGTCTCTAAGATTTTTATTTCTTAGTTTTTTTAGTTTGGTTACGTCTATTCCGGCTAATCCGGTGTAAACTTTTTCTCTACCTTGAGTTGCTAATGTTTCTATATTCATAATTATTATACTATTTTTATTATCGAAGTTTTAATGTTATTATCGTTATTATTGCTAATACAATTCCTATCAAAAAGAATCGTTGCACCAACTTTTGTTCAGGTATTCCTTTCTTTTGATAGTGGTGATGTATAGGAGCCATAAGGAAAATTCTGCGTCCTTCTCCATACTTCTTTTTGGTGTATTTGAAATATGATCGTTGTATTATTACCGACAAATTTTCTATCACAAAAATACCACAAAGTATTGGAATGAGTAATTCTTTTCGGATAAGGATAGCGAATACTGCTATTATGCCTCCCAATGCCAACGAACCGGTGTCACCCATAAATATTTCGGCAGGGTGTGTATTGTACCACAAAAAACCAATGGTAGCACCCACAAATGCCGATATAAATATTGTAAGCTCGCCTATGTTTGGTAAAAACATTATGTTTAAGTAGTTCGAGAATATTATATTTCCCGACACCCATGCCAATATGGCCAATGTACTACCAATTATCGCCGATGTCCCCGTGGCAAGCCCATCTATTCCATCGGTAAGGTTCGCGGCATTGGATACAGCTGTTACTATAAATATTACTATTACTACAAATATCACCCAAACCCAGTTTTTTGTCCAATCGCCCATCCACGATATCAGATCGGCATAGTCAAATTCATTATCTTTTACGAAGGGTATGGTTGTTTTTGTTGATTTGATTGGATGTTCGACAAATTCTTTTTTTGCTTTTTCGTAGTTTTTGTCAATGTTTACATTATGAGTTTCAACATAAGTTTCTACTGATCTGCGTTCCTTTATGGTTATATCGGGGTGAAACATTATTATAAGACCTACTATAAGACCAAGTCCTACTTGTCCCAATATTTTATATTTGCCGGAAAGTCCTTCTTTGTTCTTTTTGAATACCTTTATATAGTCGTCCAAAAAACCTAATAGTCCCAACCATATAGTTGTAATAATCATTACTATTACATATATGTTGTCTATTTTGGCAAAAAGTAGGGTAGGTATCAATATTGCTGCAAGAATTATGATGCCTCCCATTGTTGGTGTACCCTCTTTTTGCTTTTGACCTTCGAGACCTAAATCTCTTACTGTTTCGCCTATTTGCTTCTTTCGTAGATATTTTATTATGGGCTTTCCAAAAACCACTGTTATAATCAACGATGCTATTGCTGCCATTGCAGCACGAAATGAGATGTATTGGAATACACCTGCTCCCGGTAAATCAAATGCTTTGTCAAGCCAATCGAATAAGTAGTATAGCATAGTGTTGTCTTATTTTAGTATATTAATTAATTCTTCTTTGTCGTCGAAATGTTGTTTTACACCATTTATATCTTGATATTTTTCGTGTCCTTTACCTGCCACTAGTATTATGTCGCCATCTTGAGCTAATTTACAAGCTGTTTTTATGGCTTGTTGTCGGTTGGTGATGCGTATGGTTTTTTCTTTTAAAGAGTTGTTGAGTCCGGCTTCCATATCATCAAGTATCTTTTCGGGGTCTTCGGTGCGAGGGTTGTCGGATGTAAGTATCAAAGTGTCGCTCATTTTGGCTGCTGTCTCTGCCATTATGGGGCGTTTGGTGGTGTCTCTGTCGCCACCGCAACCAACCACGGTTATAAGTTTTTGACTTTCGAAACGTATGTCGTTTATTGTTTGTAATACATTTTTTAAAGCATCGGGAGTGTGAGCATAGTCTACAATAGCTGTTTTGCCTTGTCCATTTACGTATTCAAATCGACCTTCGGCAGCTTGTAAATTACTTAGTTGTGTAAGGACTTCTATTTCATCTATTCCGCATAGTCGGGCAGTGGCATAGATTGCCAAAAGGTTGTAGGCATTAAAGCGTCCTACTAGTCGAGTCCATACTTCCTTTCTATTAATGCTTATCAGTATGCCTTGGAATGTGTTTTCTAATATCTTGCCATTAAAGTCAGCTATTTCTTGGATGCTGTAGGTATATTTTTTTGCATTTGTGTTTTGCAGCATTACAAGACCATTGCGGTCGTCGATATTGGTAAGTGCGAATGCCGTTGCAGGCAAATTATCGAAAAACAATTTTTTTGCACTTATGTATTCGGCAAATGTTTTATGAAAATCAAGATGATCGTGTGTTATATTGCTGAAAATGGCTCCATAAAATTGAAGACCTTCTATTCGTGCTTGAACTATAGAGTGCGAACTTACTTCCATGAAGCAGTACTCACAACCATTGTCGACCATTTCTGATAATAGTTTGTTTAGTGCTACTGCATCGGGTGTAGTGTGGGTCGATGGCGTTTCTTTTTCGTTGATTTTATTTACTATTGTTGAAATAAGTCCGCTGTTATATCCTATTTGACGGAATAATTTGTGTAGGAGTGTTACGGTGGTTGTTTTGCCATTGGTCCCGGTTATGCCTATGAGTTTAAGTTTTTTCGATGGATTGCCATAAAATGTTGATGCTATTAATCCCAAGGCTTTGCTACTATTTTCAGTTTTGATGTACACTACGTCTGTTTTAATATCAGCAGGTAGTTGTTGACACACTATAGCTTTAGCTCCTTTTTCGATGGCCGAAGCTATGTAGTTGTGTCCATCAACGTGTACTCCCGACTGGGCAACAAACAACGCTCCCTCGTGTATGTTACGCGAGTCGAAAGTAATTTGTGTTATTTCTATATTGCGATTGTTTATTATTTCGCAGTCTATCTTGTATAGTAGGTCGTTTAATTTCATTAGTTTTTTTCGTCGTTTATTGTTGTATTTATTCTTTTTTCTATAGGTATGTTTTTTCTCGAAGTTATGCCAAGTCGTAGATGTATTTTGCTTCCTTTTTTGTATGAACTAAAAGGCTTGAGTGACTGTTCCACCACTTTGCCACGACCCGAAAATGTTACTTTCAATCCCATTTTCTCGAGCATATACATGGCGTCTTTTATTGTCATACCATAGCAATCAGGTACAGAACCAATCCGTGGTTTGTAGGCTCTATAGGCCATAATGTCGTTGCTGTCGATATAGCATTCGCTCCACAATTCGGTATTGTTTCGGTATTCGTTTTCGATATCTATTGCTTCAAAGAAGCTTTTTATTTCACTGTTATTTCCTTTTGTTATAAAAGGTTTTTGTTTCTCTTCGGCGGTGGTTATATGCATTTCGCTATCTAGCATTGTTCCGCACACTCTATCAGCCAAGTTTTTGAATACCGGAGCTGCTATTTCACCGCCATGTTGTTTGTTCTTTTTAGGGTTGGTTATTACCACTATACACGAATATTTTGGGTCATCGGCCGGGAAATATCCGGCAAACGATGCTCTGTATTTCATGTGGCTTTTGCCTTTTTGTGCATAGTTTATTTGTGAGGTGCCTGTTTTCCCGGCTATGCCGTAGGGTGTTTTCGACAATCGGCGTGCCGATCCATTTTCCACCACTCCAACAAGCATCGAATGTATCTTATTGAGAGTTTGTTGCGAACATATCTTCTCTTTTATTACCACAGGCTCTATTTTTTTTATTGTAGAATTGATGTCTCGTATTTCGCTACAAAATAGTGGTTTTACCATTTTGCCATTGTTGGCTATAGCATTGTAGAATGTCAGCAATTGCAGTGCAGTAAAGTTTGAAGCGTATCCGTAGGCAAATGTCAAAAAGTTGCGGTCGGGACCAAAGTCGTCGCTTATTTTAGGCATAGGCTCGCCACCAATATTGAGATCGATGTTTAGTTTTTTGTATGGCAAAAAACGTTGTACTTCATTTGCAAAACCCTGACGGTTATCTTTATAAAAATCCCAAACAGGTTGGCATGTGCCCACGTTTGATGATATTTCGAATGAGCGTTTCATCGAAATGGTGTCTATAGATGTTTTGTTTACATCGTGTATTATCGATTCTTTATTTTTGGGGTTGAATTGTTTTGTTCCCGTTGGTACCAAATACGAAGTGTCGCACAATTCGTTTTCGAGCAATACCATTGCGGTAACGGTTTTGAATGTCGAACCCGGATCATACAAGTCTAAGCAGGCGGTGTTTCGTATTTCGCGATATCCTATTGTTGAGTCGATGTAATTGAGGTTGCTTATCGCTCTTATATATCCTGTTTTTACTTCCATAAGTACCACACAACCATAGTCGGCTTCGTTTTCTATCAGACATTTACGTAGCGACGATTCGGCAAGATCTTGCAAACGAGTGTCGATAGTGGACACTATGTCGTTGCCATCTATAGCTCTGCGTTGTTCTTCGTCATCCATAGGTATCCAAACGCCTCGCGTTAATAGTCTGACTTTACGTTTGCCTTGTTGTCCTCTTAGATAGGTGTCGTAAAAGTCGTCTAATCCTCGGTATTTTATAGTGTCTATTTTTTCTTTTTTACCATTGGATTTTGTTATTTCTTTTTGGTCTACCACGGCAAATCCTATGGTGTGACGTGCCAAGTTGCCGTATGGATTTAAACGAACAGAACGCTCGTCAACTATCACTGCACGACGGAACTGGTAGCTTCTGTTTAAAGTATCGTAGCGGAATTTGATAACGTCTTTAGTGCTCTGTTGTCTAATAGTAGTTGTGTCAGGTTTTCCGTTTTTACCTCTTTTCTTTTCAGGTATTTGGCGACAAAGTATAGGAAATGTTTTCATCTCCTGCAGTTGATCGTAGCTGATGTTTCGTTGTATAGGATAACGACGACTTTTGGCCTTGCGTCCGGTTGTTAGTCCAGATAAATATTCTTCGGCTGTTTTGTCTTTAAATAAGTCGGCAAGGTTTTTGCATAGTTCTTCTATATCTTGGTTGAACACCGAATCGGGAATCATAGGTATAGATTCATACTCGGGTTCGTTTCCTTTTCTGTTGATGTTTTTTTGTTTGTGTTCGCCAAGGTCAATATATACATCGTATATAGGTAGCGATGTCGATAATATTTTTCCGTCGGCAGAATATATAGTGCCACGATGAGCCTCTACATCTTCCCATCGTATGCTGTTTTTTTCGGCATTTTTGCGATGTATTTCCACATCGCGTACTTGTGCGTTAAAGATATTGTATATTATAGGTACACAAAATCCCAACACCAATACCAAGAGTATAACTCCAAGCTGGACTATTATATTTTTGTTATTATCGTTGTTCATCTTGGTTTAATCTTTTTTTATTATTACTTTTGATGGACGATCGGTAGATTGCTGTATGCCTTGCGACTCTAATTTCTTGCTCATTTCGCTGATTTTTATCAGATTTACATAGTCGCACTCTACTTGAATTTTATGTATTTGTAATTCATCAATTTCTTTTTGTAAATCTTTTATCTCTATTGATGTTTGTTCTATATAGTATCGGTTCGACACCATTGCTATAGAGTATATTACTATCATTATCAATAAAGGGGTTTGCGATAGCATGAACTTTTCCACCAAAATGCGACCTCCAATGATGTCGATAAAACGTATTCTTTGTTTTTTCGAATCATTGTTTGGGTTATTTTGGTTGTTAGACACGTCGTTGCCCAATTGTTTGTTCTTGATATATTTCTTATATATGTTCGAAATTTTTATCATGCTATCCTATTTTTTTTCTGCTATTCTTAATTTTGCACTTCTTGATCTATTGTTTTCTTGTAGTTCTTCGTCTGATGGCGTTATGGGTTTGCGAGTAATGGGTTTTAGGCTTGTTATCATGTTGCCATAAAAATCTTTTTCTATATTGCCTTCTATGTTTCCCGATTTTATTAGATTTTTTACCATTCGATCTTCGAGGGAGTGGTATGATATTACTACTAGTCGGCCGCCTGGATTTAGTATATCCACAGCTTGTTTTAGCATCATTTCCAATGCTTCCAATTCAGCGTTTACTTCTATGCGAAGAGCTTGAAACATCATGGCCAAATATTTGTTTTCTTGGTTGCGAGGTATGTATTTCTCCACTGCTTTGCATAGTTCAAATGTTGTTTCGATGGTTTTTTGTTGTCGTGCAGCGACTATAGCATTGGCTATGCGTCCGGCATTTGGCATTTCGCCGTATAGTGATAGTATTTCTTTTAGTCTTGTTTCGCTTTCGCTGTTTACAATGTCTTTGGCTGTTTGTTTTTGTCGTTGATCCATACGTAGGTCGAGGGCTGCATCAAAGCGTATCGAAAAACCACGTTGGCCTTCGTCGAATTGGTGGCTCGACACTCCAAGGTCGGCAAGCAAACCATCTATTTTTCTTACTCCTTCTAGTCGTAAAAAACTTTTTAGGTACTTAAAATTTTCGTGGATAAGTGTAAATCTGTTATCATCTATGTTGTTTGCTAATGCATCAGAATCTTGGTCAAAGGCATATAACCGACCTCGCTCGCTTAGTTGTTGCAATATACTACGCGAATGTCCGCCACCACCAAAGGTTACGTCAACGTATATTCCATCGGGGTTTATTGATAACCCATCTATGCTTTCGGTTAATAATACCGGCGAATGATAACTCATTATATATCTCGAAATTATAAGGTTTCACTATTTGTATTTACACCCAAACGATTGTTTACAAGACTGGCATAATCAGTCTCTTCTCCATTCATGCGGGTGTATTTGTCGTAATCCCAAATTTCGATAAAATTACCTGTCGCTGTTAAAACTATGTCTTTTGCATTTTTTATGCACGATTTCTGCTCGGCAGGAATCAGCAGACGGTCGTTTGTGTCAAGTTCTATGATGTTGCCATCGGTAAGTTTGCGAAGAAGTTTTCGGTCTTCGATGTTGTAAGGATTCAGATTCTTTTGCAAAAATTCTACCTCTTCTTGAAAAGATGCGTAGGTCCATAGTTCCAAACACTCGGCATAGATACTTTGGCGTATAACAAAACGACCATCTTCCGAACTCGGAAGTTGGCGTTTCAACGCAATTGGGAACTTGAATCGCCCATTGTTATCTATTCTACAATATTCTTTACCAAGTATTAACGACATTTTTATCTACTCTTTTTCAATTTGTAAAGGTACGAATAATTTTCCAAAAAAAACCATATTATTCCATTAGTTGTTGAAAACTTCCATAAAATTCCATTTATTGACTCAAACGAATATTTTGATAAAAGGTTACAATTATCTCGATATTTTTTATATCTTATTGATTATTATTGTCGTTTGTTGTGGTGTCTTGTCCGATTTTTATTATGGTATTTTTTGGCAGTCGATTGCAAAGATTTTATATTGTTGATAAGTTTTGGGTTTTGAACAGTTGCGTTTTTGAGGTGAGTATTATTCCCAAAAGAAAATTGTTATTTTATTTTTGTGTGAATAATCACTGCATAAGAAGTGCCAAGAAATAGGTTTTTACACGAAATGATAATATTTTGTTTTCTAAGTTTTTATTGATTTTGATTATTGTTTTATATTCCCTTTTAATGGTTCGTAAAAAAAATATCGCAAAGAAAATGAATTTTCCTTGCGATATAATTATTTCTGTTTCGAAATAGTTTGGAACTATAACTGTCTCATATCTATGATTATATTCCCATTTTTACGCCTACAAATAATGTACGTGGCAAGCCCGGTCCATATATAAATCCGGCGTCGCGATTGGCACCTTTGTCAAAGTCGTTTTGGTACGAATTGAATATATTTTTGATACCGGCATTTATTTGTATAGTGCTATTGTTCGACACCTTGATGTCGTATGCAATTTTCAATGTCATATCAAAAAACTGAGGCGTTTCCACCTGTTCGTCCTTTTCGATGTATCCGGCAAAGTGTTGCACAAGCATACTACCGGTATATGTTCCGGAAAGCGATAGCTTAAGCGAATTGAGCATAGTATAGTCGATGGTGAAGTATCCATAGTGGTCCGGTGTACGAAACATTCGGGTTTGTGCCTCCACATCGTCCGACCATTGTTCTGGTTCCTTGTATCGGCTTTGCTGATAGGTATAGCCTAGCTGGAAGTTTAGGTCGATGAACGGCGAATAGGTTGCCTCCACATTTATTCCGGCTACGTATGCTCCCGAGCCATTTTGGCGTTCGAGCAATAGGTTGCCTTGTGCGTCGAATCCTTTTTCTGTTAGTATAAACACATCGCTGAGGTTAGTATAAAAACCTTCGGCTAATAGCATCAGTTCATTGTCGGCTACTTTCGGAGTCCATGTCAGCGAGCCGCTTATACTTTTTGAGTGTTCGGGTTCGAGGTCGGGGCTTAGGTTTATGATAGACACTTCTCCCCCTACTGCCATTATATGTAAATCTTCGTCGAAAGCCTGTGGCGCTCTAAATCCCGATGAGTAGCTTAGGCGGCCCACCAATGTTTTGCCAAAGGCATAACGCAAGTTGGCACGGGGACTAATCTCTATATTCTCTACCAAATTATGCTTATCGGCACGCACACCCAAAAGCAATCCCATACGTTGGTTTTTCCATTCGTTTTGGGCAAAAGCACTAGCTATATAAATGTTTTGTTCCAATGTTCTGTTGTAAGCAAGTTGTATATCCTCCAACTGATTGACAGAGTATTCCAATCCGGCCACAAACTCCGATGGCATAAACAACATCTTGTCGAACGAATGGTTGAACTGTCCGCCACTTACCAAACTAAAGTCGTTCGAAGTACCATAGGCATTTACATCATATTGTGTGCCGTAATAGGTGTTGCGGTTTACAGTTTGCATGGACGAGAACAGCGAGAAACGAGTTTTGGTATCGTCCGACAAAAAGTCGTAGGTAAGGCTGCCTCCATGTATGTAGTGTTCGGCTTGTTCGGCTACCGTTACCTGGTGAGGCATCATATCAATACTGTCGCCACCACGGCGAAACTCGTGCATGGTGTGGTATTCAGCTGTTAGTTTCGAATTATTCGAAAATTTGTAATATGCTCTCAATCCTATCGAAGTGCCTTTCAGTTTGCCAAGTTCGGTATATCCATCGCCATCGTGGTCGTAGCCTTGCCTATCCCTTGCCATACCAAATATATAAGCGCCCATCTTGCGGTTGGGCGATACTAGTGCTGCATTTAGCGATGTGGTATTATCCCATGCTTTACCTCCTATTAGTTGCGTAGTGTTGGAAATATCTAGCGAGTTACGTAAAGGTTCACGAGTTATTATATTTACCACACCTCCAATAGCGTTGGCACCAAATATAGCCGACCCTCCTCCGCGTATAACCTCCACACGTTCCATCATTGATACGGGTATCTGTTCCAAACCATACACACCCGCAAGAGAGCTGAAAACAGGTCGACTATCAATAAGTATTTGAGAGTATTTGCCTTCCAAACCGTTGATTCGAACGGCATTTACACCACAATTTTGACAGGTGTTCTCTACTCTCAGCCCGGTCTGAAAATTTAACCCTTCGGCAAGGTTGACAGAATTTGTATTGGCAAACACATCCGGACTGATTATGTTTACAATAGTGGCAGCTTCCTTGCGATCCACCTCGCAGCGGTTGGCCGAGACTACCACATCTTTCATCATTACAGCATTTTCTTCTATCTCGAAGTGTACTTGAAAGTTGCTACTTTTCTTGGTTACCGAAATTGTTTTCTCTACTGTTTTGTACCCCATAAGCGATGCCACTATTATGTGGTTGCCAAGTGGAACATTTTCGAGGTAGTAGTGCCCGCTTTCATTGCTGGCTGTGCCTATGGTGGTACCCTTTATGTATATGTTTACGTATGGCAGATGTTCGCCTGTGCGGGCATCGAGTACGTGGCCGTGTATGTGCGAATCGGTTTTCGTTTGTGCCATCAATGGCTGCATGGATATCCCAAATGTTATGCTTATTGCAAACAGTATATTATTTATTATATATTTGTATTTCATTATTTATAACGATTTTGAAAAAAATAAAAACTATGTAGCTATTAGACAATGTGTGATACATGGTCAATAGCCGATTGCCTTACCTCCCAAAAACAATTTTCGTTTTTCGGGGTAAAAGAATATAGATTTGAAAATTATTTAGCGTTGGTATCAATGTCTTCCAACATTCATTTTTATGCAAGTGGGGTAGGAGGGGCTCGTAGCGACTGATACATAGTGTGCCGCTTTATGTAGGTTTGCACTCGACAATAATATTGTTTGGCAAGCAACACAAACAATGCTGCCAACGCCATTGCTGCCGATGTGCCTACAAACAAGCTCGAAGATATAAAATGTATAAACAACGATTGCGACAATGTGTGGCTGTGGTTCAATGCACCTCCCTCGCCCATAACAAAGGGGTGAGAGTGTACCACAAACTGTCCATTGTAGTTGTGGGTGTGAACAAACAGCGTCGTAGACGCAGTATAACACATATAAAGTGCTATAAATAAATAACCTGCTATATTTCGTACTGTTTTGTTCATGGGTGCAAAGATACGAAAAATATTTTATATGATTTTTTGGTTCCTCAATTAAAAATTTTCCTCGCCACGTTGTCGAATTTTCCTCACGTAGTAGTTTGTGCAACGTGGCGAGGATGATAAAACTTCCTCGTGTGGGATTTTTTTAGAAGAACCTATTCCATTCCTTTTAATCCCTTGGCAGGCGAGTGGTATTTATTTGGTTATGGTTGTTGGTTTTGTTTTTATGCCTAAACCTTTCATGTAAGGTTTAGGCATTTTTTTGTAGATACATTTATACACTAAAATTTGAATCCCAGACCAACATTTATGCTAAAGCCTTCGTGTCAAACCAAGGTGCTTTGTCGGGCAAGGGTGAAGTGTTTTGCATTTAATTTTAGCTTCGCTTCTTGCACTTGCACCTCTTTTTTGTCATTGCCTTGCAGGTGTATTTCGCTTTACCATCATTGCAAGGCTTTTTATTTTCGTTTTATCTTTTCGTTCATTTTTGTTATTACTTCTTTTAATTTGCATTGGTCTGTTTCTGCTAAACCACCTCTGCCGTGCTGCGGCGTGGATATCTATCGATACCTCTTTCGCCTAAAGTTTTATTTGTGTTTTTCAAATATAATTGCATACAAATCCTGTCTATAGCTTACTTTTTACAGAACTCTTTCTTTACCTTACGCCACAATAATATAATTAATCCAAAGCATACTGCAATACCAAAATCCAAAAGTAAACTACGAAGTGTTATACCTTCTCCCATAATACCTTCAATTATTGTAGCAGATACAAGAAACACCATTCCCGTAATAATCTCGTAAAAAAAGCCATTATCGGTAAACTTAGAGCCATTTTCGTTTTCGATAAAAGTTTCTACTATTCCTTTACCCTCTTTTCTGCCTTTTTTCCACGCATACAAAAAGGTCAAACATTCTGAAAATGCAACAGAGATTACACCGGCTATAAACATTTTACTTATATCCATTTCTCTAAGTAGTTTAATTTCTTTACTTCTTGTCTATGTCAGTATTATTTTCGGTTTGCAAAATTACAACTATTTTTACATAAACAGACTACACAAAAGTGTAAAAATATGGATTCTGTACATTTTTTACACTTTTGTGTAGCAAATCTTTGTATTTTTGTATCTTTGAATTAGGTAAACAAAAATTAAAACAATATATGGAAACTACTGAAAAACAATGTATCAATGATTTGAGAAATAAGTATTCACAATACATAGAATTTGCCGAATTAGTATCAAAGACGCGACACAATTTTATGTTTATCGTTGATTTGGAACATCACAAATTTTTGCATTATTCCAAATGCTCCATGCAGGAAACTTTGGTAGAGAACGATAAAGTGTACGAAAAAGGGTTTTCCTATTTGTCTGATTTTATAACAGAAACTGACCTTCAACTTCTTAAAACAGCATTTTCTCAAATGCCTAAGCATTACGAACTTTTGCCCTCCGAGCTGAAAAAAGATTATTCTATCTTTGTCATTATACCTGCCAAAGTAACCAAAAAGCCATGCAAAGTATTTTGCAAATTGTCGTTTCTGTCTTTTTCAGATTCATATATTCCGCAACTTGCATTTGGCGAAGCCCGATTGGTAAAAGACACCTATCCGACACAGATAATGGCAGGAGTGCTTGGCAGTAAATATTTTTACAACTATACTCCCGGTGAAGGTAGCGGATACGATGCGGTAAGTTTTGTAGAATTGTCAGCCGATGAAAGAAAAATGTTATCGCTATCCATGCAAGGTTGTTCACTCAACGAGATAGCCGATATAATGGCAAAATCAACAAATACCATAAAATTTTACCGCAGACAAATATTCTACAAATTTGGAGTAAACAATATATCCGAAGCAATAGCTTATGCTTTAGAAAACACTGTAATGCAAGATGATAAAATAATATATGTAAAGATTAATAGTATCGATAAAAGCAAACAAAATAAGAGGTTCTCAATCGGTTTTGCAAGTTGTTGGGCAGTGTTTGTAGCTTTTATAGTAAGTATATTCAAAGACGATACCGATTAGTTTTGAGGTTATCCTCGTAACTCGGTCGATAAAATCTGTAACACGGTTGCAAACATACAAAAAAGTATAACTTTTAGGGGTAAAAAGTCATACTTTTCAGGGTAAAAAATATAACTTTTTGAGGTGTAAGCGACCGTCTTACCAAATTTACCGACCGTCTTGCAAAGTTTATACACCGCCAAACCGCTTTCCTAAATCCCTTGCAGTGGATTTGCATTTACGGAGAAACACCTTTTGAGAAGGGGCCGATCTCAGCTGAGATCGGCCCCTTCTCAAGCGAGAACGGCCCGTTCTCAAAACCACCATAACCGACAACTTAACATCACCGCCACAGAATATTGCTAAGTATTTCAAGGATTATCTTCCTTAACTTCATAATCTATTATACTTAAAGGCTTAACACAAGATGGTACGATATGTGGTTCCCCAATGGCTTTGGGAAGACTCCCCAATGGCTTTGGGAACCCATGGTTCTAACGTAAACGTATCATCATGTTAAGCATCTTATTCCTTGCCTTTGAGGCACAAACCATCGAAATGTACGGTCCCGCCACAGTATAAGGCTTGGAATACTTACAGTATAATAGCTAACCCAACTTTGTCGAAAAACAAGCCTTTAGGCAATTCCTAAAAATTGCTTTGCAGGTGATTTACGGAGTTTTGCTAGAAAGATTTTTACTTTTTTTTGATTGAGCATAGCGAGCTATACGATTGAAAAAGAAACAGAAAGATTTCGGCAACGTTGCGATTAAGCGAGTAAAAAGCAATGCCTTAGCATTAGCTCTTTCGAGCGATAGCAACATCAACGAAGTCAACAACGTAAAGCACGCAAAAGTTTAAAGAATAATTCTTCTAATTTACTGAAACGTGGAATTTTTAGAAGTTGCCTTAAACAAAAATTCTACCATACGAACATTGGAGGTAACTCCCGACGATAGACCTCTTTCCCTTTCGTTTGATGTGCCGGAAGCCTTTGTTGGAACATCGCTTTTGAAAAGAGATATGGTATGTGTGGATACCTTGAAAGAGGAATTGCAATTAGCGGTAACGGCTCTATTTTCGTCCATGCCGAAGCTCGCAATAACTGACAAACCACTCAATCTTGCTGTAAAAGGTTTGATAACTTCGTTGCTTGGGATAGTAGAAGAAACCATAGACTATAATAATATTACAATAACCGGCAAAAATTATAGTACTGCAAAAATATTGACGGATAATTTTTTCTGCGAACTAAACAGCCTGAATAGCCCAATACGAAACTTGCAATACTATGCCGAGGCTTTGGGCAAAAGTGTAGATTATATGACTCGTGTGGTGAAAAAGGAAACCGGTTCCTCTCCGATGCATTGGATAAATAAGCGTACCATACGTTTGGCACAAGTGATGCTTTGCGATAAGCTCCAGAATTTTTCAATAACTCACATATCCGAATATCTTAACTTTGCTACACCGGAACACTTTTCGAAACTGTTTAAAACCATTACCGGTGTGTCGCCAACCCAATATAGGGTTGATAATCTTTAGTTTATCTTTCTTTGCCACTGTGTAGTTGGCAAAGGCTGTGCTGCTAAACCTGCATGCCGGAGATGACAACATCAATGCAAAATTTATTTTCTTCAATGCATAGGTATAAAAATACCGGGGTAAAATGTGTAGAAACACCCGGGTGTTTTGTGGTAAAAGACCGGGTCTTTTACCTTCAAAGACCGGGCAGGGCAAACGCACCACTACTAAACCAACGACAGTAACGTTGTAAGAAATTCATTATCCCAACCTGCACGTTTTCTTTTAGATTTAATACTACCTTTACTCGTATCTTGCTTTAACAAAGTGAGGGACAGCTTATTTAC
>JAFWZP010000085.1 GCA_017522255.1 Bacteroidales bacterium
AACGATGGTGAGAATTGTCTTAATGTATTATCTCAACATTCAAACATTCTTTAATAAGCCGGATGAAGACCTTAGATTGATACTTCTGGAGGCTTCTGAATCACCTCCTGATGAGGTATAAATTTGTAATGGGGGGCTTGTCCAAGAAAAAACAACTCCCAATCTCTGTGATTCAGTAGATTGGAAGCAATATGTCATGTTTAGCTGACACTAATATAAAAAAATATTCCCCAAAAACGCCATTATTCCAAAAATAGTTGTATTTTTGCAAACCATAACACAAGGGATATCCAATACAAATATCCCAATATTTAATTAATAAACAATATAATAACAATATAAAGAAACAGACAGATAACAGATAAATACATATAAATAAAATATAGCATTAACAGTTATTCGTATTCGAAAAAAGCCTAAGAAACCGATTTTGAAATCTGAATAATTTATTCGCGGAAATAGTCATTGTGAATAAACTTATACTCAATGAATGTTGATGTTCATACCTTTAGGTGTGGATACTTCATTGAGTACGGTTTATTTTCTTAGGCTTTCCGTGAATACGATAGGTTCCACACCTTTTCTTTTCCCACTTTTTTTTACATACCAATAGTGTATTGCTGTATTATTCATAGCGATGTAATTAATTATTTTTAAATATAAAAGATCATGAATAATAGAACAACAAAGCAAGCCGTAGCTTGCACAAAAACAGCAACCCTAAGAGAGAAATTAACCGATGGTATAACAATGGCAAAACGCCTGTTGGCGGCAGTGGCTTTGTCAGTAGCCTTCTTTGGCAGTGCCTATGCACAGCAGCAAGTGGCAGTGCTACAGCGTGGCGACAGCGTTTTAGGAGTGTATTATGGCGTAAACTCGTTTATCGATGCCATGAACGCCTCCGCCAATGGCGACATTATCACCCTTTCCGGTGGAACTTTTAATAGCCCAACGCATGACAGTCCTTTAAACAAAGCCATAACAATACGAGGAGCCGGAGCCGTGGAAGATACTGCAAGAGGTATTATCCCTACAGTATTTTCAGCAGAGATGTTTTGTAGCAACATTGCAGGTAATAATGATACTCACCTTATTGTAGAAGGCGTTTTATTCAATGGAGTCTTAAGACGTATGAATGACGATGACACTTTAACTTATCCAGAATTTATAAGATGCATATTTATGGAAGAAACCTATTCTTCAAATGGGTTTGTCGGTACTCGCAAATCAAACGGCACATTTGTAAATTGTATATTCAAAGAACGTGTTTCTACAGACAATGGATATAATGGTGGCAATTTTGTTAACTGTGTATTATGGAACGGTGCAAGAAGTAATTCTACTATTAACTTAGCTAATTGTGTGGTTAGAGTGACCGAAAATAATAATAATAATTTGGTTGCCAGTAGTACAATCTTCTTTAGGAATAACTCAAGCAGTAATTATACGTTGAATGCAGGAAGTATACAAAACTGTTTAGTTATAGGACTCTCTTTGTCTAATATATACAACAGCACAAATACTGTTCTTCCATTAGACAGCCTTTCTGCAGTGTTTGCAACTTTTACCAATTATTCAAATGGTATAGACCTCAATACATCCTACGCACTTACAAGCAGAGCTGCCGCTAATTTCTTGGGAATAGATGGCACACAGGTGGGTATTTATGGCGGTGCTATGCCTTTTAGTTTTGTGCCTACCTACAATGTTATACGCCGCTGCACTGTGGCGCCCCGCTCCACTGCCGATGGCAAACTTAGTGTGGATATAGAATTGGAAACAGAACAATAAATTAGGAGCATAATAATATGAAACGTTATATACTTTTCCTTTGGGGAGTATTGGGTGTGTTTCTATCGTCGTATGCTCAGAATGTATATACTTGCAGGTATTGGTTCGACCGAAACCATTCCACTTCCGTCGTAGAATCTTTTACAGACAGTGTGTGGCATGGAAATATTGATGTTGCCAGCCTTACGAATGGTTTGCACACTTTGAACCTACAGGTGAAAGACACTTCCAACCGTTGGAACTCACCTCGCAGCTATATGTTTATAAAGCTGGCAGATACTCTGCACTCGGCTACCACTGCCGGCGAACCAACCTACATCTGCTGGATGGACAACGACTATGCCACCAGGCAGACCGGACTGCTCGGCAACGGACATCTATTGTTGGATGTAGACACACTGCGAAACGGCTTGCATACGGTGAACATAGCATTGAAACAAGGCAACGACTATACATCTACCCGCAGCTATATGTTCATAAAGATGAGCGGTGCAGCATTTGGTTCGGATTCCGGTAACTATGCTTACACCTGCTGGTTTGATCAAGATTATGCCTCTGCTCAAACAGGTTTGTTGACAGGTGGCAACATCTTGCTGGATGTGGAGAGCCTGAGAAATGGCGTACATACGGTGAACATAACACTGAACCGAGGCGGCGACTATAGCTCTACTCGCAGTTATATGTTTATAAAAATGGGTAGCGGAACGGATAGTTCGGCTCGTGCTATTACCTACACTTATTGGTTCGACGACAACACATCCGTTCGAAGAAGCGGAGAGCTACAAAGTGGCAATATGATGTTGGATGTGGAACATCTTCGCGAAGGTGTTCACTTCCTGAACTTGACGGTAACTACCCATGGAACATCAACAACCTATAGACATATATTCTACAAAGATTTTGTTGGTGTAAGAGGTATTGCAAAATACGAGTATTGGCTAAACGGCGACTATGCAAACAGCAGGAGACATACAGTAGATCCTGTACGCGATACATTCAACTTGGTGGGCTTGTTGCCTGTGGATACTTTGCCAATAAGACCGGAATGTTTCCACTTTCACCCAACAGATACCACACCTATAATATACGCCAAAAACGAAATAACTTTCCGTTTCTGGGGCAACGATATGCGTTTTATCGACACTACAAGATATTACGTAGATGAAAATGTACGAATGGATGTGGTGGCTGATACTATTTTACCAAATACTCAAGAATCCTTTTCACCTATAGTAGAAAACAATATAAAATGGTTCAAACTTAGTGCAAAAATAGGAGATTCATTAGCTTTTAAATCAAATATTCCTTGCACTTTGAAATTATTTTCGCCTTCAGGTGGAGAAGTGTACAATATTTCATCTGCATCTGCTTTAAAATTCAATGGATTACATACTTATGAAAATGGTACATACTATTTGGCTATACATAGTTCTAATCCGAATAATAATAATATCCAAATAGTAGAATATAAACACTATGACAAATATGTAATTCTTGAACATACGCCTACTGTTATGGGTAATACCGTGGGGGTATTTAATTTATCATTGACAGGAAATGGTTTTGATAAATTGGAGAATGCGTTCTTGGTAAATAGTTCCAATGCTTGGAGAATGGATTCTATTGTATGGAGAACTATGAATCTTGCGTCAATCAGATACATTATTCCAACTGGAATACCTAACGATGTATATGATTTGTTACTTTGCTTTAAAGATTATGATGGTACATTAGATACTCTTGTATTAGAAAATGCATTATCTTTGGAAAAAGCATTTTTTGGTACAATTGACGTGGATTATTCATATAATGCCTCAACAACAAGTCCTCATTTAATTACATTGACAGTAAGAAATAATGGGAATGTGGCATACCAAGCAGTACCTATAAATATTGTATATACTAATATAGACAAGGTAACACTAAATTTATATAACGAATTGGCATTTGTTGAAGAGAACTATATAAATAACAGAAACAACTTGACATATTATGTAGATAGTTTGTTTGGAAGAAATGCTCGGGGAGCGTATATTCCATTACTAATACCGGAATTAAATCCGTACGACTCCCGTTCTATTGTACTTGAAATAAATGCTCCAACAGGAACAAGTTTTGATTTCTATGCATGGGCAGGTGTTCCATGGAGTGTTCTTACAGAGGATGCACTTATAGCTGATTCTATATATTGTGCTACAAACCCAGGACATTTTGGATGGAATGGTGGTGGCACAACAGGCGGTGGCACAACAGGCGATGGCACAACAGGCGATGGCACAACAGGCGGTGGCACAACAGGCGGTGGCACAACAGGCGGTGGCACAACAGGCGGTGGCACAACAGGTGGTGGCACAACAGGTGGTGGCACATCGGGTGGCTCATGTGCTTCAGATGTATTTACTCCTATTTGTGTAGATGTTCCTGATCCGTGTGAAATTGGAGGACGTTTAGGAAGCGATCTTGCTGAATGTGCATGTGGTATTATGATGGGAAACGGTATCATGTTAGGCAATATAATGAATGCTCTTATACACAATAATCGCATGGCTCAATTGAACGCAGTGGGAGTATATTCATACCAAGATGCAGTTGATCAAGGATTGGATTGCATGTGGCCAACTCAAGGATTACAATCCCCGGGAAGTATCTTTTGGAACGCCTTTGGGCATTGTACAGGGTTAATTCCAAACGACTTGGTATCATATTTAGCTGAGAGATTTGCTGATCACATGGGCGACATGTCTGAAGATTGTGTTCCTCCGGGAAGTCATACTCCAAACATTCCTGCCCCGATAGACCCTAATGAAATTACTGGATATATTGCAGAATCAGGCTGTAAATACATCTCTGCAACTGTTCAAAAGGTTTATTATGAAATAGAATGCGAAAATGAACCATTGTATGCTACAGCTGCTGCTCATACAGTTATAATTACCGATACATTGGATTCTACAAAATTCAATCTTACTTCTCTGGCTTCAAACAGAATTACTATAGGTAATAAAGTTTTAACTCTAAATGGTGAACAAAACTTTATAAGAACCCTAGATCTTCGTCCTGAAGTGAATGTTATTGCACAAATTCAACAAATATATGATACAAACTTTGGAATTATAAAATGGATAGTCACTTCTCTAGATCCATACACTATGGACGAAGTAACAGATTATATGATAGGTGTACTTCCGGTAAATACAGATGGAAAGGGTGTGGCGACATTCTCTTATAGTATAAATTTGAAGAGTATTTTCAATGATGGTACTCAAATTTCAAATAAAGCAAGTATAGTATTTGATGAAGAAAAGCCGATAATGACCCCATTGTGGACTAACATTGTTGATGCTGTCGCACCGACATCTTCTATATCATACGGAGAAATAGATCAAGATTCTATTATACTATGCTTTACCTCAAGCGATAATCGCTCTGGAATATGGAAATACGAATTGCATGGTAGAGTGGATTCTATTTCGCCATGGCAGTTGGTTTCCGGCAATATTTATTCTCAAGTCTTCTCGGATACTGTCAACTCTTTGCTTAACGATTTCTACGTTATAGCAATAGATTCGGCAGGTAATAGGGAAACAAAGAATCCAAAGGCCGAATATAATCGTAATACAGGATTAACAGATGGTAATAATAGTGTTACTTATCAAATAAGTTTTGTAAACTACGATGGCTCACTGTTGCGTACAAATACATTTGCATCAGGCATTATGCCACGCTATATAGGAACGTTGCCAACACGCACCGGAGATGTACGTTACACCTACGCTTTCCGCGGTTGGAATCCTCAGTTATCCACAGTTTCGGCTAATGCCACTTATACAGCTGTGTTCGATTCTATTCCTAATATCTATCAGATTACATTTGTTGATAAAGACAGTAATGTATTGCAGATGGATAGTTTGGCATACGGTGCAACGCCTGAATATGTGGGTACCATACAATCATTGCCGCCTACAGATTCGTTTGCTTACACCTTTGCAGGTTGGAATCCAAGCATAACTCCTGTATCGGGCGACGCTATCTATATGATTAAATACGACTCTATGTCTATTACAGATATGAGATACTTCCTGGTAACTTACAACAACTGGGACGGAACGGAACTGTATAGAGACAGCGTATTATATGGATATACTCCAACATATAGAGGCGAAAATCCAACAAAGGAAAATGAATACTTTAGTTATCAGTTTGTAGGTTGGTCTCCAACGGTATTGCCTATTTCCGGAAATGCAACCTACACAGCACGCTTCGACTCCGTGGCAATACTATATAACATCAAGTTTGTCAATGCCAATGGATATGTTTTGCAGGAAAATGAAATGCAATACGGCAGTATTCCGGCTTACGCCGGTGATGTGCCAACATTAAGATCCAACAATCGTTATTCTTACACATTCCGTGGTTGGAACAATGTTATAGACACAGTTACTGCCAATGCAACATACACTGCAGTTTACGATTCTGTAATAAGAGACTATATAGTTCGCTTTGTGGATTATAATGGCGGAATATTGCAGTCGGATACTTTGCACTATGGCGATACGATTTCATATCGTGGAGTCGCACCACAACGTGTATCTCAAGCTCCATGTCGTTATGTGTTCACAGGTTGGTCGTCGGAAAGACAGATAGTAGAAGGCAATTTGGATTACATTGCTTTGTACGACAGCATTCTGTTTACAATCCAATGCCAAACCAACGACACTGCAATGGGTATGGCTTATTCCTCAGCACCGCAATACGGAGTGCCAACTGTTACGCTTACAGCTGTAGCCAATGCCGGTTATAGATTTGTAAGTTGGAACGATGGAGATACAGCTAATCCAAGAATTGTAACACTTGATAGTAATATGATGTTTGTTGCTACATTCGAGCAGTTGAACGATGCACAGGTAGACACTATTGTAGATGTAGTAGTGGCATGCGATAGCTACACTTGGATAAATGGCGTAACTTACACCGAAAGCAACAATACTGCTACCTACAGAATTACAGTAAATAATGGCGATAATGAAGGCGTTAGTGATAGTATTCCGGGATTTGAAGTTTCGGCTAATATCGTAACAGCAGTCGACAAAACTACAAGTAATAGTATCTATAACAGTTTGAGATCAAGCAGTAAATCCTCATCACGAGATACCATAATGGTGCTTAATCTTACAATAAACTATAGCACAGATACAACTATCTACGATACAATTTGTGCCAATAGTATGTATGTCGAAAATGGTTTCAATACCAATGTAGCAGGAATATACACTGATACATTACAAACCGTTAATGGTTGCGACAGTATAGTTCGCTTGTATCTTACTGTAAATCCTGTTTACGATACAGTAATCTACGATACTATATGTTCCAACACTATGTACACCGCCAATGGTTTCAACACCAATGTAGCCGGTACATATACCGATACATTGCAAACCATTAACGGTTGCGACAGTATAGTTCGCTTGTATCTTACAGTAAATCCTGTTTACGATACAGCAATCTACGATACTATATGTTCCAACACTATGTACACCGCCAATGGTTTCAACACCAATGTAGCCGGTACGCATATCGACACATTGCAAACCATAAACGGTTGCGATAGTATAGTTCGCTTGTATCTTACAGTAAATCCTATTTACGATACAGCAATCTACGATACTATATGTTCCAACACTATGTACACCGCCAATGGTTTCAACACCAATGTAGCCGGTACGTATATCGACACATTGCAAACCATTAACGGTTGCGATAGTATAGTTCGCTTGTATCTTACTGTAAATTCTGTTTACGATACAGTAATCTACGATACTATATGTTCCAACACTATGTACACCGCCAATGGTTTCAACACCAATGTAGCCGGTACACATACCGATACTTTGCAAACCATAAACGGTTGCGACAGTATAGTAACATTGCATCTTACTGTAAATAATGCGGTAACTATTATAGATGAACAAGAAGCATGTGGCAGTTTTACATGGATAGATGGATACACTTATACTTCAAGTACCAATGCACCTACTTATACCATAACAAGTGAAAGTGGTTGCGACAGTATTATAAATCTACATCTTACAATAAAGATAAGACCTATAGGTATAGACACACAAACAGCCTGCGATGCCTTTACTTGGATAGATGGAAATACGTATGTGCAAAGTACTAATATTCCATACTACATTCTTACGGCTTCCAATGGTTGCGACAGTGTGGCAATACTTAATCTTACCATAAACCACAGTAGTCATTCAATTGATGTGAGAACAGCTTGCGACAGTCTTACTTGGATTGACGGTATAACTTATTATGCAAGCACCAATACTCCAACCTATACATACACCAATGCAGAAGGTTGCGACAGTATTGTAACTCTAAATCTTACTATAAATAATAGTTATCATATATTTGACAGTATTGTGGCTTGCAATAATTATACTTGGATAGATGGCGTAACATATACCGAAAGTACTAATACTCCTACTTATACTTATACTACTGTAAATGGTTGTGATAGCGTTGTTACCTTGAACTTGACTATCAACAATAGTACTACAGGAACAGACGTAGTTACTGCTTGCGACAGCTACACATGGATAGATGGTATCACTTACACCGAAAGCAACAATACCGCTACATATACATTAACTAATGCAGTAGGTTGCGACAGCGTGGTAACTCTGAACCTGACTATCAATAATAGTACCATAGGATCAGATTCTGTTACAGCCTGCGACAGCTACACATGGATAGACGGCGTTACTTACACAGAAAGTACAGATAGCGTTACCTATACATTGACAAATGCAATGGGTTGCGACAGCGTTGTTACATTGATTCTTACTATCAACCATTCGGTATATGACACTATAGTTGATACAGCCATGAACGAATACACATGGAATGGCGAAATATATACCCAAACTGGAGTGTACGAATATGTAGCACAAACAGCAGCCGGCTGTGATAGCATAGTTGTATTGATACTGACTATACAGAATATCGGTGTTGAAGTACCTGATATGTTGGATAATCTTAAGTTCTACCCAAACCCCGCACAAAGTATTATAACTTTCAATACCGAAGATATTGTAAAGGTAGAAGTATTGGATGGTATGGGTCGTATGGTTGCAGTGTTTGAAAACAGCTACCGTATAGACATTTCCCAACTTGTCAAGGGATACTACACAATGCGTATAACCACATCAAAGGGTATAACAATACGCCGAGTGGTGAAACAGTAAAATGTAATTTTAAGTCATATTTTTGCGTGGGCGGTTTACTGTCCACGCTTTTTTTTTGTATGTGCGTATGCCATTCCACCTCTTATTATCTTTTGTTGGCGAAAAAAATATATTACTGTCCGCTAAACAAAATTCAATCTTTGTAATATATTGATTTATAAAGATTAAAAATGTTTCATCTTGGATAAGCCCCCTATATTGAGTATCTAATCGGCTGTCCGTCGAAATTGGGCTCTATATTTTGTATAGTAGTGTAATCTACAAAAAAGTCTAAAGTCTTCGTGATATTTACGTTTTATAGGCGTTTCTTTTGAATTTTTACTCCCAAATAGGATATATATATCATCAATATATCGGCTGTCCGACAAAATAAACATCTAACATGACTAGAATTGATTTTTTAGCGGACAGTAATATTCAATAATAACGCTTATATAGTTCTACATAACCAAGCCGAAGCAATACGCATATTGCTTCGGCTTTTTTGCTTACCACACTTCGGGATAGAAACCATGCGGTTTACGACCCAAAAGTGCCATACTTTTGACCCGTAACTCCCATGGTTTTGTCCCGTAAACCGCACACTTGCGAGTGCCGAACCGCAGGGTCCGAAACAGCCATATACTTATGTATCGCATTTTCTGTGGCGGAGATATTAAGTTGTCGGTTGTGGTGGTTTTGAGAACTGACGTTTCTCAAGCGAGAAAGGTCAGTTCTCATTTGAGAAAGGTCAGTTCTCACTTGAGAAGTGACACTTCTCAGAAGGTGTTTCTCTGTAGATGCAAACCCACTACAAAGGATTTCGGAAAGCGGTTTGGCGGTGGATAAACTTTGTAAGACGGTCGTTCACACCTCAAAAAATCACACTTTTCACCCTGAAAAGTGTGATTTTTTACCCCTAAAAGTTACACTTTTTGCATGTTTAGCAACCGAGTTACAGATTTTATCGACCGACTTATTAGTTTTGTCTTGGAAATAATGCTTATGACGCTTTATGTAATGAATCTTCCAGAGTTAATGGTCTTGATATAAGGCAACTTCTAAAAATTCCACGTTTTAGTAAGATAGAAGAAATCTTCTTTAAACTTTTGTGTGGTTTACGTTTTTCACCGAAATCTTTCTATTTCTTTTTCAATCGTATAGCCCGCTATGCTCAATCAAAAGAAAGTAGAAATCTTTCTAGTGAAATTCCGCAAACCACCTACAAAGCAATTTTTAGAAGTTGCCATAAGCAATAAAACCGAAAACATAGCGTTAGTTCGGCATTAAACAATAAAACTGAAAACATTATGAAGAAAGTATTTTTAGTGTGTGTTGCGGTTATTGCTTTTGTTGCTACAGTGTCGGCACAAGTAACTGTGGTGAGGTGTACAGAGGAGGAATATAAGGAAGCATTGTATAGCAGGTTTCTCTGTTCTTGCAAATGTTTTTTGAAAGCTAAACTTTCTCAGTCCGACAACATGCGTATAGATAGTGTATTGAAGCATTATTATTTTGAACCCATTGGAAATTTAGGTTCAGACGTTTGTTTTTGGAGAGATAGTGTGGTAAAGCAATGGGATGATATTTACGTTGTAGAATTTGGCGGAGAAATTGAAAGTTCGGGAGACATTGTAGCTTTACATACTGCATTTCTTGACTCCTTGTTTCGTCCTCTTGGGGCAATAGTAGGAGAGAGTGCAGAGTTCGACTGTTGTGCTCATAATGTAGCTACATTAGAAATAGAAGTAGGAGATGTTCCTCCAATAATTCACCTCTACAAATTGAGAAAAGGAATGAAATCGCAGGAGGAAGTAGGTATATATATTCCAAATGATTTTCTGGCAAGAGAATATTGTTATAATTTAGGCGGTGAACTATTTGTAAAAGGCTTAGAACTTATCGATGAAGTATATGCCGGTGACACTATGTATATAAAAATAACAGTAAACTAAGTTTTTGAACATATAATAATTAAACTGAAAACGTTATGAAGAAAGTATTTTTAGTGTGTGTTGCGGTTATTGCATTGGTTGGCGTAGACATCGACTCTGTTGCTATTGAGCAAGAGTACCAAAGATTGCTACTTGGCCAGTGGCAATTGCTAGGGATTGACATGATATTGAACACCGATTTGGGACAAGAAGAAAAACATGTTCTTAACCCTATAGTGTCGTGGCGTTTTGAGGATGATGGTTGTTATTACGAAACGGTATGTTATCAGGCAATATGGTTATGTTTTACGCAACGATAGTATTATGTTGCAAGTATCTTCAAATCATGAAATAAGTTCATGGTATATGATAGACACCTTGACTAGGGATAGATTGGTGCTTACTTCCGCCCATCCCGTCAAAGATGGTGAATTGATGTGGGTGTATCGGTTTCAGCGAAATAAAGCGTCTTTTGCCCAGAGTCTTCTGCCTGCTTCGGGGGCGTACAGCGTGTTGTTGGACGATTCGGATATGCTTAATTATAGGTATGTTGGTTCTGTTTTGTCAAAAAGAGATACTATAAAGTTGGTTTTGGCTACGTCTTTTTTCAACAATAGAGTGTCTAGCAGATGTAATGCCAGATTGGGTGTATACCTTGACGATTCTCTTTATGGATATTATACTCTTGGTGGCGATTATTACGATTTCTGTGTGGAAGATAATATCTTGTACTGCATCAAGAAGGATGATTTGAGTAATGTAACTAAGATTGAATTGCATGATGGAATAGCTTCGAAGGTGTTTATACAAGATACGGTAGATGAGAAAGGTAATGTTTGGGGCGATTATTTTTATATATCATGTTTAGCGGAGAGTAATAATAATATATATATATATGGATTAGTTCAACTTTAGCTTTTGGATATATCAAGTGCAATATGTGCCTAGAAGTCTAATTCTTTGCTGTGAACTTTAGTAACACCTATTATAGAACTTTTGTGTGCTTTGCATTGCAAAGTTTTTTTGAGGGAAACTACAGTCCTATTCCAAGCCACACACACCAAAGAATGGAAAATAATCAATCACTGCTCATTGCTCAGTAGCAGTATGGCATTTGATACTTTCCGTTCACCTTTATGGTCAAAAACGTTATTGTCTGACGGGTAATTTACAACTCCTTTACCCTTGATATAACAAGTAGTAGAGCCACCCCCATCTAGGTTTAAAGCATCTATGCAACCAAGCCATTTAAGGGTTTTAATCAGATGTACCAAACTCATACCCTGAGCCTTTGCGTGTCTACCATCTATGGTTATTATTATCACCGAGCCATCGTTTTTAATACCTATTGCAGTACGGTTATGACGATGTGTTACAAAGGTTCGGTCGTCTCTCATAGGTTGTTCTTCACCCGATATTATAAGCAGAGGGCCTGCTGTCATTATATTATTATAACTCAAGGTATTTTCCCACACTCTAAGACTATCCGTTTTTAATATCTTCGGCATTTCGTTGCTGTCCAACACCAAAGTACCATACTGATAATATTTTCGATAAGGGGTATTTTTATTTGTATTTTCGCCTACATTTTTGCCATCTATTCTAAGGTAACATATAGGATTTAAATGTTGCATATCAAAAAAAGAGCCATTAACGGCAGCTATAGCATCTTGTTTTTTTGCCATGTGAGAGGTGTAATCGAGGTCTTTATCGTAGGCAAAAACAAGTTTGACGGCAGCATTGGGTGCCAGCTCTATACAACTAATATATTGATTAGACGAAAAATAATCTCTCAGTTCTAATTGTTTAAGCACTACACCATTGGCTATAGTATCACTATTCCAAACAGCATTGACAAGTGTAATGGAATCGGCATTTTGAGCCACAAGGACTACATTCAGCAATAACGAGGTTGCTAATATAATAAAGTTTTTTGACCAACTAATGATTTTCATGATACTACAATGGCTCAAGGCCATTGGCTGCTAAACTGTTGGCAAAAACCAAAAGCTAACAGCCAAAGTTCAAAATAGACTAATTCAAATAGTTTGTAACGTTGTTTTGTATACGAGCTTCTATATTGTTTGATTCATCGGCTTTTACAAACTTTTCACCCACTATATGTTCGTATAGTTCGATATATCTTTCCGAAACTTGCTGAATAAACTCATCGGTCATTTCGGGTACTTGTTGATTTTCTTTCCCTTGAAAACCATTTTCCATAAGCCATTCTCGAACAAATTCTTTAGACAATTGACGTTGTTTTTCACCCTTTTTCAATCTTTCTTCATAACCTTCGGCATAAAAATAGCGTGATGAATCGGGGGTATGAATTTCATCTATCAAATATATTTTACCATCTATATCTTTACCAAATTCGTATTTTGTATCAACGAGTATAAGCCCTTGTTTGGCAGCTATTTCAGTTCCTCTTTGGAATAGTGCATAGGTGTAGTCTTCCAATTGAGTATAATCTTCTTCCGATACTAAACCTTGTTTTATTATTTCTTGACGAGAGATATTTTCGTCGTGACCTTCATCAGCTTTAGTGGTTGGAGTGATTATAGGAGTCGGAAATTTTTGATTTTCCACCATACCTTCGGGCAAATCTTCTCCACACAAAATTCTGCTACCAGCCTTATACTCACGCCAAGCACTACCGGCCAAATAACCACGCACCACCATTTCTACTTTGAAAGGTTGCAATCTCTTACCTATAGTTACCATAGGGTCGGGAGTGGCCAATTTCCAGTTAGGTACTATGTCGGCAGTGGCATCCAAAAACTTAGCTGCTATTTGGTTAAGCACTTGTCCTTTGTAAGGTATACCTTTGGGCAACACTACATCAAAGGCCGATATACGATCGGTAACCACCATTGCCAAATATTTATCATCAATATTGTACACATCACGTACTTTCCCTTCGTAAAGGCTTTTTTGTTTTGGGAATTGAAAATTTGTTTTAACTACTGCTTTCATAGTATATATTCTATTTTTCGTTATCAATATTTTTCTTGAAAAAAGTAAAATTCACTTTGCCGTACTTTCGATGTTGCCAAAAATAAGGGTGATTATCGAACTCGTGTTCTTTGGAGTGTTCCAATATAAATAACCCATCGCCAGTAAGCATATCTTTTTCGAATATCATATCGGGTATCTTGGGCAAATCCTCCAATATATAAGGAGGGTCAGCAAATATCACGTCGAACTTTTGATAGGCACGTTTAATAATATCAAAGACATCGGCACGCACTACGTGAAGATTTTTTACATTAAACACATCTGCAGACTTTTTGATAAAATCAGTACATTTATTGTTTATTTCGATGGCCGTTACCTGCTTGGCACCTCTCGATATAAATTCGAACGATACAGCACCCGTACCCGAAAACAAGTCCAACACCACAATATCTTCATAATCGAGAATATTGTTGAGAATATTGAACAAACTTTCGCGAGCCATATCGGTAGTAGGACGCACCGGCAAATTTTCGGGTGGATTTAATCGTCTACCCTTCAGAGTTCCCGTTATTATTCGCATAATTCTTTTATTATCTAAATAGCATCGAGTATTGATACAAATGCAAATAATACATATCGTTGGTTGCAAACTCCATCTTTTTGCCTGTATACAAGGTTATCTTTCTAAAGAATCGTTCCAAACAAGCATAGATATTTTTATCAGCTTTGCCCGAAAGATATATTTCTACAGCATCTTGATTAAGACGAAATTGATTAAGCAATAGCAAAGCATAATATGCCACATCGTCAACTGAAGAATATCTATAGGAATTTGAAATCAATAATTTTTTGCTATCAAAAACAGCCACATCAAAATAATCTTTTCGCAAATATATTTCGATATTTGTTTTCATTCTGCTCTTTTCGAGCAACTGACTTTCGAGCATCTTTGCATGCTGGCTTTTTACCTTTATGCCAGGCATTGTTACCTTAAAAGCACTTATTATAGTATCGGAGTAAGCGAACAGCGAATAGGCTTGTAATTTTTCAGAAAAGCTATAAAATACTGTTTCTTTTACTTCTAACGCCGTTGTTAAACCAAAATATTCTCGTAGTTTAGTTTGATCAAAAAGATGTTCCGGAATCCATATATGCTTATTGGCAGGCACTATAAGCTCTATTTCGTCCATTAACATATATTCAATTTTAATATCCGAAAATACTTTTTTTATCGTTTCTATCACCTGCGACAGTGTTTCGGGATAATTGCAAGCAATATCGGCAAATGCCAATAGAGTATCTTTCTCGTTTACAACTGCAAAAGAAAATCCATTTGTTTCTAAACAAATGGATAATTTCTTCTGATAATCAGTAGAATTAAAATTTTCTAATACAGTTTGACTATTTACAAAATAGGATACCATATATTCTGTTTATATCAATTTTATTCAAAATTACCATCAGTGATAGGATTGTCTAAGTCTCCTACTTTCCAACCTGGATACTTGTTAGCCTGTTCCAATTCGGCTATTTTGTTTCTTACATCTTGTTCATCCAAGTCTGCCAACAACACTGATAAATGTACTTTTACTTCGAATACAGGAACATCAAAACCACTCTTTTCTACAAAACGAGCTGCCATTTCAAACTCTTCGTTATCTGTATAAGGGATGTATTTAAGTGTTTCCAATTGTTCGTCAGTCAAAGTAGTTTTCTTTTCTTCTCGCATTTTTTCCAATGGATTCATAAATACAGTATCACGACGAATAATGCCTTGCTTCAAAGCTTCAGCTTCTGTCATTTCATCAGGCACATTACCATATTTTTTAACCACAGGCAATCTACCTTCTTTAAGACCCGATATAAGAGAATCCATAGTAGAAGCATATTTACCATAGGTTATTTTATAACCTTCTTGCAATGTCCTTATTTCTTTCAATTTTACCACTACGGCATCTCTTCTTAAGATATATTCGTTATCAAAACGAACAGGTTTCATAATGCTGTTATACAAAACTATTGCAAGTGCTACAATAACAACAGCCAAACCAATTTGAAGTATCTTACTCTTTTTCATCTTGTAATATCTATTTTTCTTATTATTTATTGTTTAATTTAGATTTGCAAATATACGCACTTTTTTTCGATATAAAAAGTTTATTTTATTTTTTCTCGTTCCATTTGACAAAACAATGTGATTATCAATATTTCTTGTTTTTATTTTTATTATCCGATATTATTGTTTTATCATCTATTTTTTTATCAAAAAATGCATCTCGGCATCATATTTTGCTATCTTTTTCTATCAATTCGTCATAAAAAGTAAGCAGTTTTTTGGTAAGCAATTTGTTATTGTATTTATTTGCAACTAAATCGCAGGCATTCTTACCTATCTCGGCACAGAACTCATCATCGGAAAGACATCTTTTTATTTGCTTCACGAACTCGTCAGGAGTATTGGCTATCAATATATTTTCACCATCGACATACTCTATTCCCTCAGCACCTATGGCTGTAGAAATAACTGTTTTTCCAACCGACATTGCTTCTATTATTTTCACCCTTATTCCGCTACCACTAAGCAAAGGTACTATGTTTATTTTTTTACTTTCGATAAAATACATGGCATCAGGCACCTCTCCCACTACTGACACATTATTATGGTCAGCATTCATCAAGTTTTGTGGCATTTTACGTCCGGCCAAATACATGCGAGCTTGAGGCACTTCTTTCATCACCTTGGGCCAAACTTTCTCCAAAAACCAATTTACACCTTCCAAATTAGGTATCCAATCCATCGAACCTATGTGAAACAGCGAATTAGGTTCTTCATCAACATTATCCATACTATCGGGAGTTATTATTCCAAAAGGTATCGACACTATAGGTTTACGACAACCTGCCGCCACAAAATAATCGGCATCTTTTTGTGTTATACATGCTATACCATCGTATTTAGATATATGTTCCAACTCATAAACCCTTAATGCCAAAGCCAATTTTTTGATATACCATCGCTTGAATATATTCTTGGTACATCGTGCTATCCTTGCCCATATCAAATGCTCTACATTATGAGCACGTAGTACCACTTTAGCTTCGGAATACTTTCTTATCAACGATAAATAGGGCGTTAAAAAAATACTCTCCACATGTATTACATCAAATGTATCTTCTTTCAATATCGAAACCAACTTTTGTGCAAATTCTTTGCTTTCATAACGTTTTACATTATACGACTCGCCAGTAAGCAAAGCAACCAACGCATCTAAGACATTTATTCTTAAATCAACATACACCGATTCGAATTGTGTATCTCGATAGTATTCTTCAGTTATAAGTTTTTCTTTTACAGGATGTTTATCCGAACACATAGCCAATACCTTTGGCGTACACTTTTCGACTATCAATCCCTGCGTAATGCTGTTCATTGCAATAGTACCTCCATCGACGGGAGGATAGGGCGGCTTGTTGCATAATTGTAATACTCTCATTACTGTTTTAGATTTTATTTATTTTGTTTAAATGGTTTTGATTTTTTCCTTATTATCTTCTGCCATGTTCCACGATCAAATAACCCAGAATCGGTAGTTGCTTTCAATGTAAGAAATATTCCCAAAGGAAGCATTGCCAAAGTAGAAATCCACATACCATAGGGTGGTAATGCTGTTTCTCGAATAGCCTTTATACATATTGTATTTATCACATAATAAAGCACAAAAAATATCACAGAAGCCACTAGAGGTAGCCCTAATCCTCCTTTACGCACTATGGAGCCAAAAGGTGCACCTATAAGAAATAACACAAAACAAGCCACTGATAAAGTAAACTTTTGGTGCCATTCTATTCCGTGCCTATTTATATATTCCAAATCGTTTTGAAGTATTTGTTCATACATGGCCACATCTTCGTTTACCTTACGTGCTGAATGTAATGCCACACGACGTATATTTTTTTGTTTTCTTTCGGGCAAATCGTTTATCAAACTAAGCGGATAATCACCTTTCAACAACTGAACGTTAGCAACATTTGAGTTGGCTGTCATCTCTTTTATAGAAAAGCTCGACGATACCTCATTTTTAAAATCTAACACCTTCTTTTCTCTGTTTATACGCAATGTATCCATAGCCTCGTCAAGTTGCTTTACATTCATCATTTGGTAGCTACCTCTGAAATGTTCCTTATCTACTTTATTGAACGCAAAAGCCGACAAATCAAATCTCATAGTCTGCTCATCGAATTTCATTCTTGTTAGAGGACGGGCGTATGCATTTTGTCCTTTTACATCTTCCACATACGAATATCCGTCATACATATCAAAGACCAAAAAACGCTCATCAGGAGTTACAGTCATTCGCCCCCTATCAGCAACCGTAACACTTACATTGCCCATACCATCAGTATGGTCGTATATAATTATATTCTTGAGATTTTTGTTTTCCTTGTCTTTTTGATCAATACGAATCACATAACCATCTATTCCCGAATAATATTCGCTAGGTTTTATATTCAAAGCAGGCTTTTTACGCGTTACATCATACAATGTCATCTTATATTTGAGTACAGCCACCGGCATAACATTGTTAGCAAAATAAAAAGCCATACCGGTAAGCAAAAACACCATCAAAGCCATAGGCATCATCACTCGCTTGATTGATATACCACCGGCTTTCATAGCCACCAATTCGTACTTTTCGCCAAAGTTACCCATTGTCATTATCGAAGCAAAAAGAGTGGCAATAGGCAAAGCCATAGGCACAAAAGTGGCTGAGGCATAAAACAGCAATTGAGCTATTATCCAAAAGTCTAACCCTTTGCCCACCATATCATCGATATACTTCCATAAAAACTGCATAAGCAAAACAAATACAGCCAATAGAAAAGTGAGCACCAACGGTCCTACAAACGAGCGTAATATAAGCCTATCTATCTGCTTCATCAACTAAAATTTACCGCTCAACCAACGAATCAAATCATTACCATTAGCAAAAATAAGCAATGCGAACAATATCAACATTCCCACGGTTTGAGCATATTCCAAAAACTTATCACTTGGCTTTCGACGTGTTATTATTTCGTAGAGAGTAAACATTACATGTCCTCCATCCAAACCTGGAATAGGTATAATATTCATAAATGCCAATATTATAGATAAGAATGCTGTCATATTCCAAAATATTGCCCAATTCCATTCTTCGGGGAACAAAGTACCTATAGTACCAAAACCACCCAATTGCGACACTCCTTCCTTGGTAAATATCAATTTAAGCGATTTAACATAAGTAACCAATGTCTCCACACCCATACCTATACCTGCAGGTATTGATTCAAAGAAGCTATACTCTTTTATCTCGGTTTTGTATATTTCGGTAGGAGCCTTAAGATAAGCACCTATTTTAGCACTACCGTCGAGCTGCATCGATAGCGACATAAATTGTCCACCTCTATAAAAACCTATCGCTATTTCTTTATCGGCATTGGATGCTAAACCATCCATAAACTCTTTGGCAGTAAGAGTTGTTTCGCCATTGAGCGACACCAAACTATCACCAATCATCATGCCGTTTTTTTCAGCCAGCGAACCTGGAACAAAATCCTTTATCACAAACGGGAAACGTACTGCAAGCAATTGACTATCGGGGTCGTTGATATTGGCCAATATCTGTTGACGGATATCAGAAGGCAATGTCAAGGTTGTGTCTTTTCCATTGCGACGCACTGTAGCAGTAGTAGCCTTGTCGATAACCAAATATTCCGACACTTCGGCACTATAATGTATCGGTTTATCATCTATAGCCAATATTATATCGCCATCTTGAAAACCATTGGTTTTAAGCACATGGGCATAATCGTAACCCATAGTAACATTTTGAATAGGCAATTTGGCTTCGCCCCAACTAAACAATATAGCCACATACAATATCATAGCCACAACAAAGTTTACCAATACACCACCAGATATTATAAGCAAACGTTGCCAAGCTTTCTTGGAACGATATTCCCAAGGTTGTGGTGTTGACTCAAAGTCTTTGGAATCCTTGTTTTCGTCTATCATTCCGGCAATATCACAATAGCCACCAAGAGGTATCCAACCTATACCAAACATAGTATTGTCGGGATATTGATTCCACTCTTCTGGAGTGGTGGCATTAAACCATTTAAAATGCCATTTACCATTAAAACGTTTGGCTTTAAGTATCGAAAATTTGTAATTAAAAAACAAGTAAAACCTTGTTACTCGTGTTTTGAATAATCGAGCAAAGAAATAGTGTCCCAATTCGTGGACAAATACCAAGAGCGATAAGCTCAATAAAAGTGCTAATATTCTCATGTTAGTCTATATTATACTTAGTTATGTTTATTGTCAATCCATTGCTGAGATTTCAAACGAACCTCAAAATCTGTTTCCATCAAATCGTCTAATGTTGGATTAGGTACAAAGAACCCTTTATCCATAATATCATTAATCATAGTAGGTATATCTAAAAAGTGTATCTTTTCATCAATAAAGTTTTGCACAGCTATCTCGTTAGCAGCATTCATTATACAAGGCATATTACCACCTTTGTTTATGGCCTTATAAGCCAAATCGAGGCAACGAAATGTGTTACGATCTGGTTGCAAAAACGACAACTGAGGATAGTTGACAAACTCAAACTTGGGCAAAGCTGACGACAATCTCATAGGATATGAAAAGGCATATTGTATGGGCAACTCCATCGAAGGCAAACCCAACTGAGCCTTGATAGAGCCATCTTTGAACTCTACCAACGAATGGACTATCGATTGTGGGTGAACCACCACCTCAATCTGTTCTGGTTCCACATTAAATAACCATTTTGCTTCTATCACCTCCAAACCTTTGTTCATCAATGTAGCAGAGTCAATAGTTACCTTTTTACCCATTACCCAATTGGGATGTTTCAAAGCATCGTTTAGAGTTACTGCCTGCAAATCGTTGGCTGTTTTTCCCAAAAAAGGACCACCCGAAGCTGTAAGAAATATCCTTTCGATAGGATTAAAAGTCTCGCCTATCAACGACTGAAATATAGCAGAATGTTCCGAGTCTACCGGCAATATAGGGACATTCTTTTGAGCTGCCAAATCGGTTACCAATTTACCTGCCACCACCATGGTTTCTTTATTGGCTAAAGCTATCGTTTTGCCATACTCTATAGCTCTAAGCGTGGGACGCAACCCGGCAAAGCCTACCACGGCAGTAAGCACCATATCTATATCCGACATCTCCATTACGTCTACCATAGACTTTTCACCGGCAAACACCTTTATATCGTAGCTATAAAGAGCATCTTGAACCTTGCTGTAGTAATTTTTATTCGTGATAACAACAGTATTGGGTTTAAACTCTATGGCTTGCTGTATAAGTTTTTCGTAATTGGAATGAGCCGTCAACACATCTACTTCGAACAAATCGGAGTGATTACGCACTACATTGAGGGCTTGCACTCCTATAGAACCCGTCGACCCTAATATTGCTATATGCTTTTTCATTTTATCTACCTCTTACTTCCTTTTATTTAAAAACTGATGTATTCGACAGGATTTATAGCCTTTCCGTTGAACCAAAGTTCCAAATGCAAATGCGGTCCACTGGTAAGTTCACCAGTATTTCCTATAAAAGCAATAGGCTCTCCGGCTCTAACAACATCACCAATATGCTTTAGTAATGCACTATTGTGCTTATATATCGAAATCATATTGTTTGGATGTTGGATAGCAATAATATAACCCGTCTTTAAAGTATAATCAGAAAACAACACAGTGCCATTGTACACTGACTTGACAACAGCATTTTCACTACCTGCTATATCGATACCATAATGACGTTTGCGTGAATCGAATTGCGAAATAACTTTGCCTTTCAATGGTGTATAAAACAAATAATCGCTTGCCACTCTATTGTCAGTGATGTTTACATACACATGATTACCATCTATCGAATAGTCTGTGCTATATGCTTTGTTATCGGCATACAAAGTATTCGACTTCACTTGATACTTGTCTTGAGTTTCTATTTCTCTTCTCAATAGAGAGTCCGATTTTGACCTCACATCTTCACCTGGTTTCACCTTAAGGCTATCTCGCTTATGTTCTTTTTCACTTATCTCCTCACCTACTATTAATGCTTTGATGTTAGCGAGCATTAAGTCCTGCTCATGTAATTTTTGTTCTAACGAGTCGATAGTGGCAGTGCTTTTGTATACTTGCTCCATAAGGTCGGTTTGCATATAACCGGGTATATACTCGCGTAGCGAAGTAAATGCAATAAGTATAGTGGTAAGCACCACCAACACTATCACACTCAATCCCACTGCTACGAACAAATTTTTTGCCGACAACTGAAACGACCAACGTTCACGAAAGGTTTCGGAATCCATTATCACAAACCGCTGTTTGTGTCCCATCTCTCTCTTTAACGCCTTTAGTCTTCGGACAATTATATTTCCTTTGTTTCCCATTTTATGTATAGTCCTTATATTATCATGTGTTCACCAAGACCTCACTCACCCACACTAGCAACAAAGTAGCACATCATTTTTTGTCACAAAAACTTACATCTATGCACCAAAATCATCTTCTGTACACACTATCGTTGATTTATTATCACCTTGCAAAGCGAGGATAAAATACACGTTATTATTCCACAGGAGGCTCTTGCTTTATGCGTTCCATCACCTCTTCGGTCGACAACTGATTTTTGGTCCAAAACACTATGGCAGCATCGTATCCTCCAACGGCTTCACGTTGATCTTCATCGAAAATATATAAATACCCATTATCACGATTATAATACGACGTATTATCATACTTCTTCTGCATTCTAAAATAATGTTCTTTATTACTTCTGAGTTTTCCCGAACTACCGGTAAAGAATATCACCCTCTTGTTGGTAAAATCAAAATCATTGCGATATGCTGCAAATATAGCATTCAATTCTGCCGCCTCTTCTTTATTTAACCACGAAGCATATTCGGTATTTTCTTCTACCGCAAAATCTTGTTCTTTCACCATAGGTACTGAAGATGTTGTTTTTTTACCAAAGAAACAACTACTCAAAAGAACCGACACCAATGATATAACTAAATATTTTTTCATTACTATAATTTAGCTTTAGTACTTACTTTTATTTATTGTTCTATTATTATTACATCTAGTTTTCAGGAATTATGAGCACTGCCAATATGTATAACAGTATACCGAATCCACAGCATATTACACTAACTGCCCATATCAATCTTATTATTGTTGGATCAATATTAAAATGTTCGCCTAATCCACCACAAACTCCGGCTATTTTTCTATCAGTACGAGATCTATAAAGTTTATTCAAAATCACCTCCTTTATTTAACACATTTAATTATCTATATATCAAATACATTTAATATTATAAAGCAAATATATTTCAACTGCAAAGATAACAAATTTTCATACAATAACCAAACGTATATTGTACTACACTGCATATTTGTTATATATCCACCTATATACCAATATCAAGAAAGGTATCGAAATAAATGCCCACACAAATACTACATCGGCGGCCAACTCCATATCAGCTATCCCTAAAAAGGTACTCACCCAATACGGCAGAGAATATACTATCCACATTATTCCATTGGCACGATTGTAGGCCTGTATATCATTTATCTCATCGTCTTGCACTTTAGAACCACTCCAAAACCACATAGGTTTCTTACGCAACCAAGCATATATTCCAATGCCCGTTATAACCAAACTACAAAGACCCATGGTCAAAATCCATGTTACATCTATCATCTTTAAATGTTTTTCTTTATCAAATTTAGAGTAATAAACGATAGAAAAAGATATTTAGTATAAAGAAATCCGAAAAATACATAGTAAATATCACCGCCAACGCTATAGAGTTGGTTTGTAAATAATTCTCATAGGGTATCAAAATTTAGTTTTCACTACCTTAAGACTGCTTCTATAAATTGCTTTACAAGTGATTTGTAATTTTTTATTGGAAAGACTTCTACTTTCTTTTTCAATCCAAACGTAGAATTTTTAGAAGTGGCCTTAAATATTCCATCTAATAAAGATTATCGAGAAATTTTAGATTTTATCGTTACTAGTTCGGGAAAAGACGAAAGCGTAAAGAACTATATTCCTCTACGCTTTCGCTACTCGACTAATAGCCAAATCCAAAGCTGACCGCAGAATCTTGCTATCTCAAACGGTCGGCGGCACGTACCTTTAATTCGTCTTTTTTAATAGCATTTTGAGCCAAAAACAATAGCACAGCTATAGCCAATGGTGCAAAAGTACCTACTCCATAATGTATAACCACTGTCCAAATAGGATACGAAGCTGTTAATGACTCTGCACAGCCATCTACCGACGACACAAACACTATGGCTATATATGCCAATGCCAACACTAGCAACAATGCCACTAATCGCATTTGCAATATTCTATTTTTGAACAAGAATATTGAACCTAATATACCTACAGCCAACACTATAGCTATAATAAGCAATATAATCGAACCTTGTCCTACAAATGTAGGAATGGCTCCTGTTTCGTCGTAAGTGGTTGTTTGTTCCACCAAATCCAAACTTGCAGTAGCCTCGATTGTGTTGGTTTTTGTATTAACCAAATCGAATGTGGCTGTGGGGAACATAAACAATAGGATAGTACCCACCAATGCCAACACCAAATAAATAGATTGAATTCTTTGTATCATTTCTTATTAGTTTTTGTTATTTGTTCAATAATTTTTCTATAACTTCTTTCATTTGATCAAACTCTTTGCGATCGAAAAGACGTGTAAGAAATACTATCTTTCCATCGCGGTCAATAACAATATTTCGCGTTACTCCTGCATTTTTTTCGGTATAGAGCGAAAATATTTCACCTTTTTCGTCTAAGGTTAACGGATAAGTTATTTTCATATCGTCGATAAACTTCAACACTTTTTCCTTAGGTTCCTTGAGATCTACAGCAACAAGCACAAAGTTTTCGTTATCTTTATATTTTTGCCATATCTCTTTTTCTATATAGGGCATTTCTTGTCGGCACACCCTACACCAACCTGCAGTAAACTGTAGCATCACAACTTTACCCCTTAGATCGGACAGGTTGGCTGTGGTACCATCGAGGTATTGCAAAGTAAAATCGGGTGCCATATCTCCCACTTTTACCGAATAACCACGATTATCCCCTTCATTTGATTGAGCCTTTGCTCCGGTGGTTGTTAATGCAAACAATCCACCTACCAATAGCATTGTCTTTAGTATTTTATTCATATCTGTATTTTATTTATTCAAAATCTTCGGTTGTCATAGCTATCAAATCACCAACATTGCTATGATGCCATTTGTTCACCACCACACTATTTCGCAAAAGAATAAATCCCGGATTAGAACGCAACATAGTTTCGATGGCTTTTTCGTCGGCATAATAAAACTCTATATTATCCATCTTGTTTTCTAACAAAAAGTCAACCACTTCGGTTTGCGACGACGATACCGACACCAATAATACCATATACAATCCACGTTCTTGAGCATAACGATAAACTTGTTTCATTCGTCTGATTCCCTTATCGTCTATATCATTGAGGTGGTGAATGGTTGCTATCAACACATAGTCGGGCGACCCTATAATATCTTTGGCATAGTCTTCACCCGTTGGATCCATCATAGAAAAACCATCAGCATATATCTCATTTGGATCCTCAATACGACTATCCACAAATTCCCAATTACTTACCCAAGCTGTATCCTTGTAGTAATCCATCAACTTATCGGATGTAAATTCATCGATTTCGCCTGAGGTCTTATTTTTATACTTAAGGTACGTTACCACTTCACCTTTTTCTTCAGGCATCATGCGGTTACCTATCTTCCACGAACGAAAATCCAAAATAGGCTCATTGGCGATGTTGTAAAGTTGAAAGCTGATGGCTACTCCTATCGAAAAAAATGCCACCAATATATCTCGTTCGAATGTTCTTTTCTTTGAAAACTTAGAACGACAACAAAACACTATGATGGTAAAAACCATAAGGACAACATTTTTACCAAATGTTTCCCAATTAGTCAATTTTACCATATCTCCAAAACAACCGCAGTCTGTTACCTTGTTTGTAAGAGCATCAATAAAGGTAGTGATGGTAAAAAAGGACATCATCAACAATAGCAACCATGCGCCCAACTTACGCCAACAGTTCGTTATCAACAACACTCCTACAAAAAACTCCAATGTTATCATAGCCACACTCAAAAACGTGGCCATAGGCAAAGCCCACTCGAAGGAGAAACTGCCTATACTCCAAGCAGTCATATATTCCTGTATTTTGTATGACGTACCCAACGGATCTACTCCTTTCGAAAAACTCGAAAACAAGAATGTCAACCCTACTATCCAACGGCTGACATCATAAGCTATTCTGATTATCTTTTCATTTTTCATAACAATGTAATTCTTATTTATTCAACAATTCTTTTTGAGCTTGTTCGTCCAAAAGTATAAGACAAAACAACGAGTAATTTATAATGTCAGTGTAGCTACCTTGCACCCCTTCAGACATCAATGTTTTTCCTTCGTTATCTTCTATCTGTTTTATTCTCTTTATCTTCATAAGTATAATATCCACCATCGAACTTACACGCATCTGCCTCCAAGCTTCGCCGTAATCGTGATTCTTTTTAAGCATCAAATCTTTAGTAAAATTAATATGCTTATCATAAAGATTCATTGCTGTATCGAAAGGCAAATTCTGCTCCCCTTCGATACCAAGTTCAGTCTGAATAAGAGCTATAACAGAATAGTTAACCATAGCTATAAATTCGGGTACTATACCCTCCTCTACCTCATTGATACCGGTCATTTGTATACTTCTAATGCGATTGGCTTTTATGAATATTTGATCGGTAAGAGATGGCAAACGTAATATTCGCCACGAAGTGCCATAGTCTTGTGCTTTCATAGCAAAAACTTGACGACATTTTTTTATTTCATTTTCAAACTGTTCAGAAGTTTTATTCATTTTTTTCTGTTTAATTGTAACTTTATTCGTAATTTCGCATTTTATTTATGGAACGTTTTTATAGTAAAAATCTATGTATTTCACTATAGCATTGTTTAATATAAAAAACGGATAATCCGACAAATATGTTTAAATATGCAACTATATTCACATTCTAAAAAGATGAACAAAGATACTAATTTTTCTTCAGATAAAACAATATGTTGTGGCAAAAATTTGCTAACATTGTCCAAACCCATGGTAATGGGGATACTAAATTGCACCTACGACAGCTTTTTTGATGGTGGTAAATATACAAACGAAAAGGCTATCATAGAGCGTGCCGAAAACATACTAAACGATGGTGGAAACATCATCGATATTGGAGCAGTATCGTCGAAACCGGGAGCAATGCTGCTACCCATTGAAGAAGAAAGGAACAGACTAAAACCCATTATATCTCTATTACGTAAACATCTGCCCGATGCCATACTATCGGTAGACACTTGCTGGTCCGAAGTAGCTAAAACAGTAGTAGGTGAAGGTGCTGATATGATAAACGATATATCGGGTGGGAGCTTTGATGAAAAAATGTTCGAAACAGTAGCTCACCTACAAGTTCCATACGTGCTTATGCACACTCGCGGGCTACCTTCTGATATGCAGAAAAATACTGACTACAACAACATTGTACAAGAAATAATAATGTATTTCTCGGAAAAATTAAACACTCTTTACCGCTTAGGTGTAAAAGATGTTATAATCGATCCCGGATTTGGTTTTGCCAAAACGCTTGAACAAAACTATAGCCTAATGAAAAATTTGAAAGATTTTTCGACATTTTTTAAAGAACCGTTGTTAGTAGGAGTATCACGAAAATCAATGATATACAACCTATTAAACACAGATCCCAATAATGCTTTAAACGGAACAACAGTGTTAAATACATACGCTTTGATGAATGGCGCAAAATTTATTCGCGTTCACGACGTTAAAGAAGCAGTAGAAACAATAAAAATAATAGAAACAATAAACAAATAGACATGAATATACTAAGTGTAATACAGGGATTTCCCCAAATCGGACTCATCGATGTCATAGATATACTATTGGTAGCATATCTGTTTTACGAAATATACAAACTTGTAAAAGGCACCAATGTTATGGGTATATTTATCGGTATAATGATAATATACGCCATTTGGAAAATAGTAAGCATATTACAAATGAAATTACTATCCGACCTATTGGGACAATTTATAAGCATGGGAATGCTTGCATTGGTGGTAGTATTTCAGCCCGAAATACGACGTTTTCTATTACAATTAGGTACTAAATCATTTATAGGCATAAAGAAACGATTTCTGTTTTGGAAGATAAATGTAGCTAAGAAAAAGAAAGTCAACTACGAACCATACGTGCAAGCCTGCAAAAGCATGTCGAGTTCACAAACCGGAGCATTGATAGTGTTTATGCAAGAAAATGAGTTAAACGACATTATAGCCAGTGGCGAACGCATTGATGCCGAAGTATCGTCGGCTCTGTTGGAAACTATATTTTTCAAAAACACGCCATTGCATGATGGTGCTGTAATAGTGAAAAACAACAAAATATTGGCAGCACGTTGCATACTTCCTGTGTCGTCAAACTCGGCCATAAACCCCAACCTTGGTTTGAGGCACCGCTCAGCTATAGGTGTAACCGAAATGTCGGACGCCATATCAGTTATAGTTTCAGAACAAACAGGTGCTATATCTTATGTAAAAGAAGGAGTTATAACCCATGGCGTAACACCCGAACAACTTAAAAAATATTTAGACGAAAACATTATTTGATACCTAAAGACATCCACAAAAAAAGTATCGTGATACAAAAATAACAGTATCGCAACCAAAATTATACTCCCTCGTGATAAAACAACAATTAGGTCGTGAGGGATTTTTTTCGATATTTTTTTGCACCGAATTGATAGTATTTTTATCATTCACTACACACCCTACCATCAATAAAACAACACCCTACCATCAATAAAACAATAGTAGGGTGTGAATGATTTTACACTATATTGTGATTTTTTGTGGATATATAAAAGATAGAAGTGCCAATTATCGGAAAAAAATTTGTATATTTGCACATTGTAACAAAGCCGTTATATAAACGTTATATATTGATAAATAAAGCCATATCGAATGGGAAGCAAATTTTGGAAGTTCATATTAAAACTATTTGGATGGAAATTTGAAGGAAGTTTTCGTCCCGAAATGAATCGTTGTGTGATGATAGAGGCACCTCATACAAGCGGTTGGGATTTTATTTTGGGTCGTATTGGAATATGGATTTTAGGACTCAATGGCAAGTTTCTTATCAAGAAAGAATTTTTCAAGTTTCCGCTAAACTACCCCTTAAAAAAATTAGGCGGACTACCCGTGGACAGAGGCAACCGAAAAAACGGAATAGTAAAGCAAGTGGCAAAATACTTTGCCGACAACGAAAAATTCACAATAGTGATAACACCTGAAGGTACTAGAAAATATACGAAACATTGGAAACGTGGTTTCTACGAAATAGCTATAGAAGCTCAAGCACCTATAGTATTATCATTTATAGACTATGGAAGAAAAACTTGTGGTGTAATGGAAACATTCTACCCCACAGGCAACTACGACGAAGATATAATAATAATTCAAGAAAAATATAAATATGTGGTGGCTCGACACCCCGAACAATTTAATATGAGCGAAATGTATTGGAGCAAAGAATGATAATTATCTACCTCTGATACTCAAACATAATAACAAAGAATAAAAGGAATAACATAATGTATAGAACATGTACTTGTGGTGAGTTAAACATAACTCATGTAGGAAAAGAAGTAACCCTATGCGGTTGGCTACAACGCTCGAGAGATTTGGGCGGTATGACATTTATCGACCTTCGCGACCGCTACGGTATCACACAATTGGCTTTCAATATGGAAACGAATGCCGAACTATGCGAGAAAGCTCGCAAATTGGGTCGAGAATATGTATTGCAAGTTAGCGGAACAGTAGCCGAACGCAGTAGCAAAAACACCAAAATACCAACAGGAGAAATAGAAATAGTGGTTAGTAGCCTCACTGTTTTGAATAGTGCCAAAGTTCCACCATTCACTATCGAGGACAACCCCGATGGTGGTGATGACCTACGTATGCGTTACCGCTATTTGGATTTACGCAGAAACCCGGTTCGCAAAAACCTTGAGTTGCGACACAATATGGCGATACTTATACGCAACTATCTAAACAACTTAAACTTTATTGAAGTAGAAACACCATTTCTTATAAAATCCACTCCCGAAGGAGCTCGTGACTTCGTAGTGCCATCGCGTATGAACCCAGGCGAATTTTATGCCCTTCCACAATCGCCACAACAATACAAACAGTTGCTTATGGTTTCGGGTATGGATCGCTACTTCCAGATAGTGCGCTGCTTTAGAGACGAAGACTTACGTGCCGATCGTCAACCCGAATTTACACAAATAGACTGCGAAATGAGTTTCGTAGAACAAGAAGATGTTTTAAACACATTCGAAAGTTTGATGAAGTTCTTGTTCAAAGAACTTAAAGGCATTGAGTTTGACAACTTCCCGCGTATGTCGTATGCCGATGCAATGAAATATTATGGTAGCGACAAACCCGACACTCGTTTCGAAATGAAGTTTGTAGAACTCAACGACGTAGCAAAAGGAAAAGGTTTCGGACTATTTGACAATGCCGAACTTGTAGTAGGTATAAACGCTGAAGGCTGTGCAGAATATACACGCAAACAAATAGATGAACTTACCGAATTTGTAAAACGTCCACAAGTGGGAGCCGGTGGAATAGTATACATCAAATATAATGCCGATGGCAGCTTTAAATCATCGGTAGATAAATTCTATAATCAAGACGACCTCAAGGCCATTGCCAATACCTTTGGTGCAAAACCGGGCGATATGATGCTTGTACTTTGTGGCAATGACGAAAAAACACGTAAAGCATTGTGCGAACTACGTTTGGAAATGGGTAGCAGACTAGGACTAAGAGATAACACTAAGTTTTCGCCATTATGGGTAGTGGATTTCCCATTATTAGAATGGGACGAAGAAACTGCACGTTTCTACGCTAAGCACCACCCATTTACCAGCCCCAAACCCGAAGACCAAAACCTTTTGGACACACCTGCAGAATGGGGCAAAATACGTGCCAACGCATACGACATGGTTATCAACGGAGTAGAAGTAGGTGGAGGTAGCATTCGTATTCACGACCGCGACCTACAAAACAAGATGTTCCACACCCTTGGCTTTAGCGACGAAGAAGCTCAAAACCAATTTGGTTTCTTGATGAATGCTTTCGAATATGGTGCACCTCCTCATGGTGGTTTAGCATTCGGCTTCGATCGCATGTGTGCAGTATTCAGCGGTGTAGACAGCATCAGAGATTTTATTGCATTTCCCAAAAACAACAGCGGCCGCGATGTAATGAGCGGAAGCCCTTCACCAATAGCTCAAAATCAATTAGACGAACTTAATATCGAGTTGAAAGGAATATAAACAATTCTTTAGGTTCAACATATAATGACAAGGCGAAAGTAACTCACATACTTTCGCCTTTTATTTTATACATTATATTCTTTATTCCAATTCATTTTCGGCTAATATTCTTTTGTATTTTCCTGCCAAATTTGTAACATCATATATCTCAAGATACTCTACTCCTTCTTCTGCATATATTTTTATTTCAACCTCTACCTCCTCATCTGTTTCAATATCTCGAAAAGACAACAAACGCCCATCTACAATATAAGGAAATTCTACTTCCATAAGATTATCGAGAAATGCAGAAAAAGAATTTATAACCTCATTTTTATTATTTAATGCACCAAAAGTATCTTCAAATACGCCTAGTTTCCATTTCATCATTCCATATTTGGTAAACTCCAAATCAAAATCAGCCTCCTCCACAGGAGTCCATTTTCCAATTATACTTTGCTCATAATCTACAAAATATCCACTTCCATCGCCTTTATCCGATGCTTTGGATACTACTAACCACAATAACGAAGTGGCCACAATTGTTATCACAATAGTTAATATCGTTTTCTTCATAATTACTTCAATCAAATCGTTTTTTATTCTATATCACAAGTTTTCACCCTCATACTACCGGGCACTAAATAGATTTGACCCGTGGAAAGCAAGATACATTTATATCTTGTTCTTCGTTTTTCCAACATTTTAAACACTCTTCCATCGGGAGAGACAAAAGTAGTATTTAGCGGCAAATCTTTGAGTAACGCCGTATCGCAATAATCGGCACTATTGCCGTCGTATATCCTCAAGGCATCCATAATAGCGTGTTCTATAGTTTTCTTCAACGGGATAGCGGAGGTGTATTTAAGCATCAGGGGTTTTATATCAGAAGGAAAGACATCGATATACCTAACCAACAAATCTCTATAACACCTTTGCCACTCTTCGCCATGAGGTTTTATGGTATTTTTATATTTCATATACATTTCGTAATGAGCTATTTCGTGTAGCAATACCAAAAAGAAAGCATACCTATTAAGGTCGCCATTCACTGTTATTCGATGAAACTTTTTATCACGCTGTGGCCAACGATAGTCGCCCAACTTAGTTCTTCGCTTATTTGTAATAACAAACGATATACCATTTGTCATCAAATATTTAAACACATCATCAAGAGCCTCATCGGGTAGATATTTGGCCAATATTGCTTTATAATCAGCTATAGATTTGGTCATCGTAGTTCGACATCATGTAGTGAGTATCCAAATAACTGAATTTCGGGCAAGTGTTGCACCTCGATTTTTTTCGTTTAGGCATAGTGGAAGTACCACCACATGCCGCCATCATCACCGATACTATCAACAATATCAATCCTGTTTTTATATATTTTGTCATATCTTTCATGTTTGCTATAACTCATTTTAAACCTTTTTATTGCCTATCGGAGCATTCGAAAGCTTCTTTTTTCGAAAAATCGGGTTTATAGGATCTTTCGTCCAAATCCTGCACCCAACCATTATGGAAACCCAACGCATAAAAATGGTCAACAACCTGGTTGTACTCTTCAACACTAATCTTCCGTGTTAATTGATCCGGTAGTGCCACATTGTCGATAGGATAATACTGACTCATAAGCGAGAAATGCACATTGCTCGAAATATTTTCGGCTATCCACGACAATACATCTTTGCTATCATCTACACAACCGGGCAATATCAAATGCCGTATTATCAAACCCGACAACACTATATCGTTATCATCGGTTATCAGCGTAGACCCTTTTTGACGATACATCTCCTTCAGTGCCTTAGATGCTACCTCGAAATAATTGGGAGCCGACGAATATCGACCCGACAAATAAGAGCTACAATATTTAAAATCAGGCAAATAAACATCTACATAGGATTCCAATTTACGCAAAGTATCCACACTATCGTAGGCATTGGTATTGTATACAACCGTGGGGTTGAAACCATCGTTGCGTAAGCAATCCACTATAGCCGGAATATTATAAGCGTAATGCGATGGCGAAACAAAACCAAGCACTTGCTCGGTGGTTTGCAACAGCTCCTCTATCCTATCCACCACAGCCGAAAGTGAGGTGTATGTTGCAGTTGCCACACTATACTCCTTGGTACTTATATCCTTGTTTTGACAAAACACACACCTAAGATTACAATGAGGAAAAAACACATTGCACACACCTTTGGCACCCGACAATACAGGTTCTTCGCCTTTGTGGACACATATAGCTGCAGCACTGCAATCAATATCCGTATTACAAAAACCAAACGTTTTTGTGCGATCCACACCACAGTTTCTACCGCATATTCTACAGTTGTTAAGGTTAAAGCTCATCATTATTTATAAAAAATATCAGACTGCAAAAGTACGAAAAATATATCATATATATCAAACAAATAAAAATTATATGTACCTTTGCAATACGATGCTAAACACAATATTGCAAATAACGATATAAAAAACAATATTTTACATGACAACACAACCAAACTGCAAAATAAATTTGGGTCTACACATAGTAGAAAAACGCCCCGATGGCTACCACAATATCGAGACTATATTTTACCCAATTAAGCCTTTGTGCGACCAATTGGAAATAAGTCCATCTGATAATTTTGAATTTGAAATAGATGGCATAGCATTAGACTGTACTGCCGAAGACAACCTATGCATAAAAGCATACAAACTGATAAAAGCCGATTACCCAAACGAGGTAACAAACGTTTCTATAAAATTGAGAAAGAATATTCCATTTGGTGCCGGTTTGGGAGGAGGTTCGGCTGATGCCGCTTTTACACTTACAATGATAAACACAATATTTGATTTACATCTAAGCACCGAACAACTACAAGGATATGCTCGCCGCATAGGTGCCGACTGTGCTTTTTTTATAAAAAACATACCCTTATATGCAACACAAAAAGGAGACGTGTTTGAGGATATAACATTAAGTCTTCGAAACTATATGTTATTGATAGTAAAACCCGATGTGTATATAAGCACCGCAGAGGCATATTCGGGAGTGAAACCACAAAAACCTAAATACAACCTGAAAGAGATTATAGCCAAGCCCGTAGAGGAGTGGAAAAACTATATGTATAACGACTTTGAAAAAACAATATTCGAAAGCCACCCTTTGTTAGCCAACATCAAAGAAATGATGTATACACAAGGAGCTTTGTATACTGCTATGAGCGGTAGCGGCAGCACTATATTCGGAATATTTGACAAAAACGCAGAAATAAATATTGAAAAGTTTGACAACAAGGGAGTTACACACATAATAAGAAATTTGGAGTAAAACAAGGTGCAAAAACGAAAAAAAGCAGGACAAAAAGATAAAAAAAAGACGAAAAACAGATAAAAAACAAGCAGTGCAACAAAAAATATTCATAAACCTACAAGCAGTAATAATCAACAAAATAGAAATAAAAATATCGAGTAGTATAAAAAAAATAGCAACCAAAATTTGGTTGATTGAATAAAAATATGTACCTTTGCAAATGTTTTCCGAGAGACATGGAGAGCATGAATTATTAAGATTCCTCAGTAGCTCAGTTGGTTAGAGCACATGACTGTTAATCATGGGGTCCTAGGTTCAAGTCCTAGCTGGGGAGCACGATATTCATTTTAATTTTAAAGGTTTATAATTTGATTCCTCAGTAGCTCAGTTGGTTAGAGCACATGACTGTTAATCATGGGGTCCTAGGTTCAAGTCCTAGCTGGGGAGCAAAAAGCATCACGATGAGTGGTGCTTTTTGCTTTTATAATACTTCCTCATCTTTTGCCGATGTTCATCGACGGTCTTCTTTTATAAGGCAATTTCTAAAAATTGCTTTGCAAGTGATTTGCGAATTTTTACTAGAAAGATTTCTACTTTCTTTTGATTGAGCATAGCGGGCTATGCGATTGAAAAAGAAATAGAAAGATTTCGGTAACGTTGCGACTAAGCGAGTAAAGAGCAATGCCTTAGCATTAGCTCTTTCGAGCGATAGCAACATCGACGAAGTCAACGCAAAAGTTTCAAAGAAAGTCCTTCAATTATTCCGAAACGTGGAATTTTTAGATGTTGCCATAAACTGCATACGGAATGTCTTTGCCCTACCCATAGTTCACAGCTTATTACTTATGGCTCAACAACACCCCAAGATGATGCCATGGGGTGTATAGGCAACTTCTTATAAAAACAAAAACGCCGAAATCATTTGATTTTCGGCGTTTTTTGTTATATGCAAACACCTAACTACTTCACCTTACGACCCATTGTGCCGGCCGACGCGACTGATAAACTCCGTAAATACGTCAATAAAACTTTTTTCTCCCGTCTATAAAACTTCGCATACGTGCTTATAAAACTATTTTCATGACATGAAAATATACTTTCAAGTCATGAAAGTATACTTTCAAGGCTTGAAAATATACTTTCAAGGCTTGAAAATACTTTTTGAAACGGGTAAAATATATTTTAGAAACGTCTATAAACAACTTTTGGAAAGTTTATAGGCAGTTTGTAGGACGTGTCTTTTGGGGAACTTTTGGCTTTTGGCTGTTAGCTTTTGGCTAAGGACGCTGTATTGGGAACTTGGTTTTTGTTGATGCG